>JASLDQ010000228.1 GCA_030151505.1 Chromobacteriaceae bacterium | reverse complement strand
CCGAGGTCTTCGCCTGACGCCTCCCCCGGCAAGGGCCTCCGGCTTGCGCGACACGTGCCCGGCGATTCGGCGCAGACCTTGCCGAAGGGACGTCCATCGTCGGCGCCTGCCGGGTTCCCGGTTCGAATACGCCAGCGCCGTGACCGCCCGCCAAGCCGGGCCGTCACGGCGCTTTGGTTGCGACCGAGGAAATCATCCTCACTCCTTGCCGTAGTACTCCCCCAGGCCGGCAATGTTGATGCCGAAGCGGGCCAGGCCGTAGCACATCCACGCCCACAGTTTCTGCCAGCGGGTCGCCCGGGCCAGCGATTTGAGCTCGATGCGCATGCTGTCGCCACGGATGCGGCGGTCGATGCTGGACTTGAGCTCGCGGGCGAAGGCGTAGTCCTTGACCACCAGATTGGCTTCGCGGGCCAGCCCGAGGCTGAACGGATCGATATTGCTGGAGCCGACCGTGGCCCACAGCGTGTCGACCACCGCGACCTTGGCATGCATATAGCCGGCGCGGTACTCGAAAATCTCCACCCCGGCCTCGAGATACTTGCGATACAGCATCCGGGTCGCCCACTGCAGCACCGGGAAATCCGGCCGCCCTTGCAACAGCAGCACCACCCGCACGCCGCGCACCGCTGCTTGCCGGATCGCCCGGCGCAGGCGCAGGCCCGGCAGGAAATAGGCATTGGCGATGATGATTTCGCGCCGGGCAGCCTGGATTTGCCTGAGGTACTCCAGCTCGATCGCCTGGCGGTTGCGCAGGTTGTCGCGAACCACGAAGCGCGCCTCGAAACGCCCCGCTTCCGTGGTGGCCGGCCGCAGACGCACGGCCGGGCGCTCGAATGCGATGCGGGCGAGCCAGCCCAGATGCAGCCACAGCTTGTGCACCGACTGGTAGATCGGCACCAGCACCGGTCCCTCCACCCTCACGGCGTAATCGTAGCGCGGCGCGAACCCCGGCTTGGCATCGTCGCAGTCGTCATGCAGGTTGATCCCGCCGATGAAGGCCACCCGGGCGTCGACCACCGCCACCTTGCGGTGCATCCGGCGCAGGCGATTGCGCCGTGGCGGCCATGGCGCAATGTCCGCCCGGAAAAACATCAATTCCACCCCGCCCTCGGCAAAGCGCCGCCGCCATTCCGGCGGAAAATCGCGCGAGCCGAAACCGTCCAGCAGTACGCAGACCGCCACGCCGCGCGCGGCCGCCGCCAGCAATCCCTCGACCAGCGGCAGCGTCGTGGCATCGATGCGGAAGATGTAGGTCTCGATATGGATTTCGTGTCGGGCAGCCTCGACGGCAGAAATCAACGCCGGGAAGAACTCTCCGCCGTCGCGCAGCAACTGGACATGGTTACCGGAAATGAATCGCGCCATCAGTGCCCCGGCAGCAAGGTCGCCGACAGGGGCAGATGGTCGGACAGGCCGGACCACGGCTGGCCGCGCAGCAGCTGGGCGTCCTGCACCGTCAGGCCGCGCACGTAGATGCGATCGAGCGTCAGCAGCGGCAGACGGGCCGGGAAGCTTTTGGCATGAGTGCCGTGCATGGCCTCGTGCACTTCGACCAGCCCCAGTTCTCGGGCGAACTGGCGGTTGGCCTGCCGACGCCAGTCGTTGAAGTCGCCGGCGAGGATCAGGCCGTTTTCACGCGGCACGGCGCGGGCAATGTAGTCGGCCAGCGCGTCCATCTGCTTTTTGCGGTCACGACCAAGGAGGTTCAGATGCACACACAGGGCGGTCACATCGATCGGCCAGCCAGGCAGGCTCAGGTCGCAATGCAGCACCCCGCGCTCTTCGAAGCGGTTGACCGAGATGTCCAGATTGCACCACTGCCGGATGGGAAACCGGCTGAGGATGGCGTTGCCGTGATGACCGTGGTCGTAGGCGGAATTGAGTCCGTAGGCCGCACGCTGGCGCAGCTTGCGGGCCAGGTAGTCATGCTGCGGCAAACTGGAATAGGTATCGAGCTTTTGCGCCCGCCACACATTGCGCCCCTGAACTTCCTGCAAAAACAGGATATCCGACCCGATCGCCTGCAGATTATGGGCGATCTCCGGCAACTTGACCCGTCGGTTCAGCGGGGACATGCCTTTATGAATATTGTACGAGGTGACTTTCAGGGGCTGGATGAGCATATCGGTCGCTTACGAATTTCCGTTGCGGGCATTGCGTGCTGTCTTGGGCACCTTGCCGTGCGTGATTTCATTATGCGCCGCGCCGGCCGCCGCTGCCTATTCCGGTCCCGAGCCGACGGATCGCCCCCTGCGATGGACGCAGCCGCCCCCTAGCCGGATCGGCATCGCCAAGGCACCTTCTTCCTGATGGGGCCCCGGCCTGGTCATCGGGCCGCCCAGTGCCCGGCCGGTCAGGGCGATCAAGTGCGATAAAGAAACTCCATCGCATCAAGCCTGACGATATGAATTACCTTCTTGAACAAGCCGCAATCACACCTAGTCTTATTGTGACTTGGTTTTATCCATGACTGGAATTCCATATTCCAGAATTGAATGCCAAACATTAAAACCCGATCATTGGCATCTGATTCAATCAAGTTTTTCTTTACGGCTAGGCATGAATGACAGACACACCGTCATCGCCATGCAAAATGCCGCCCCTGCAAAAAATCCGAATCAATACAACTCGACGCGGAATTTCTGACGCTGGCGGTGTTTCCGAAACCGGAAAGATTATGTGTCTGTCACAGCAATGAGGATAAATCGATGGATAATCAATCGCGTTCGTTCGACAAATGGGCTTCCCTGTGCCAATCCCAGTGCGAGAAGATGTTGAAAACATCCAGCATCGGCATTGAATGCACGGAGAAGATTCTTCAATTGCAAATGAACCTGTTCAAAGACCTCTGTCTGAATGCGACCAAGGCCCTGCAGGATAGCCACGGCAGCCCAACCCAGAAAAACATACTGGAAATTCACCAGGATTTGACCAAACCGACAATCGAGAAATCAATGGCGACTTCCAATGCGATCTATCAGACACTGACGGATATGCACGCCAAATTGCTCGAAGTCTCCAAGGACCTGATAGCGGAAGAAAGCAAGGCCCTGAGCACTGAATTGCAGCATGCCGATGAACTGAGCCGGCGAAGCGTGAGCACCAAGACCGCCACCCGGGCTTAGCCTGACAGGCGTGCGTCAGCCCCTTGCGGAGCGATCCGCAAGGGGTTTTGGTTTTTCAGCGGGTGTGACGCTGCGGCAAGGCGCGGATCGCGTCGGCATTGGAGGGGGAAAACACCTTGTCGGCCGCCTGCTGCCACGGCAGCCAGACAAAAGCCGTATGCTCCCGTTCGGCCAGCACGGGCGGAAGCGGTGCGGGCACGCAGAGGGAAAACACATGCTCGGTATTGTGGGTGACGCCGGGCGCGTAGCGGTAACGCCAGCGCTCGTAGATTTCCCAGTGATTCTGCTGCTGCCAGTCAGACAATTCGCCGGACGCGATGCCGGTTTCCTCCGCCACTTCGCGCCATGCGGCTTTGTCAGCTTGCTCGCCCGTCTCGACGCTGCCGGTCACCGACTGCCATCCGTCGGGAAAATCGGCCCGTTCGATCAGCAACACCTGCAGGTCCGGCGTGTGGATGACGACGAGGACGGATACGGGATTTTTGTAATGAACGGACATGGCGGCGCGTGAAGTCAGGATTTTTTCACCATGCCGGCCAGCTCCACGGCCGACTTGACGCCCATCTTGTCCAGCAGGCGGGCACGATGGACTTCGACGGTCTTGATGCTGATGTCGAGCTCTTCGGCGATCTGCTTGTTAAGCTTGCCGGCCAGCACCAGCTGCATGACCTCGCGCTCGCGATCGGTCAGCAACTCCACCGCCCGGTCGACCCGGGCCCGGTCCTCCCACGCCCGGCGGCGTTCGGTGTCCTCCGCCAGCCCCTCGTGGACCAGTTGCAGCAACACTTCGTCGTCGAACGGCTTTTCCAGAAAGTCCGCCGCCCCCATCTTCAGGGCGGTAACGGCCAGCGGCACGTCGGCGTGGCCGGTCAGAAACACCACGGGCGGGCAATAGCCGCGCAGCAACAGCTTCTCGAACAGCAACAGCCCGCTCATGCCGGACAGAC
>JASLDQ010000207.1 GCA_030151505.1 Chromobacteriaceae bacterium | reverse complement strand
TTCGCCCGGCGCCACCACCGTCTCGACCAGACCGATGCGTTCGGCGGTGGCGGCGTCGATGCGCTCGCCCAAGAGGATCAGGCGCTTGGCCCAGCCTTCGCCGACCAGATGCGGCAGCAGCTGGGTGCCGCCGGCGCAAGGCAGCAGGCCCACCGTCGCCTCCGGCAGGCCCATCTGCGCCTGCTGCTCGGCCACGCGCAGGTCGCAGGCCAGCGCCACTTCCAGCCCGCCGCCCATCGCGTAGCCGTTGATGGCGGCGATGCTGACACCGCGGAACTGGCTCAGCGCCTCGAAGGCGGCGCCGAACAGCTGGGACATTTCCTTGGCCACCTCGGCGTCGCCGTCGGCGAACAGCTTGAGGTCGGCGCCGGCCGAGAAGAACTTGTCGCCGCGGCCGTGCAGCACCAGCGCCCAGATGTCGTTGTCGCGGTTGAGGTCGGCCACCAGCTGCTTGAGCGCGGCCAGGCTGTCGCGGGTCCAGGTGTTGGCGGGCGGGTTGTCCATGGTCACCACGGCGGTGTGGCCGCGTTTTTCCAGCAGAAGATTGGCGTAGTCGCTCATCGGATCAGGTCTCCATGGTCGCTGTTGAGAAGGTGGCGGGCGACGATCACCCGCATGATTTCGTTGGTGCCTTCGAGAATCTGGTGCACGCGCAGGTCGCGTACATGGCGTTCCAGCGGGAAGTCTCGCAGATAGCCGTAGCCGCCGTGCAACTGCAGCGCATCGTTGGCGATCTGGAAGCCCGCGTCGGTGGCGAAGCGCTTGGCCATCGCGCAATACACGCCGGCGTCCGGCGCGCGGTGGTCGAGCTTCCACGCCGCCAGCCGCACCATCTGGCGCGCGGCCACCAATTCGGTCTGCATGTCGGCCAGCTTGAACTGCAGCGCCTGGAAGTCGGCCAGCTCGCGGCCGAACTGGCGGCGTTCGTGCAGATAGCTGCGGGCGCGGTCGAGCGCGGCCTGGGCGGTGCCGAGCGAGCAGGCCGCGATGTTGATGCGCCCGCCGTCCAGCCCCTTCATGGCGAACTTGAAGCCCTCGCCTTCCTCCCCCAGCCGGTTGGCCACCGGCACCCGCACATTGTCGAAGGTGATGGCGCGGGTGGGCTGGGCGTTCCAGCCCATCTTGTGTTCCTGCTTGCCGTAGCCCACGCCGGGGGCGTCGGCCGGGATGATCAGCGCCGACACGCCGCGCGCGCCCTCGCCGCCGGTGCGGCACATCACCACCAGCACCTCGGTGGAACCGGCGCCGGAGATGAACATCTTGCCGCCATTGACGACGTAATGGTCGCCGTCGCGCTCCGCCCGCGTCTTGAGGCTGGCCGCGTCGGAGCCGGCGCCCGGCTCGGTCAGGCAGTAGCTGCCGAGCACTTCGCCGGTCACCATGCGCGGCGCCCACGCCTCGGCCACGGCGGGTGCGGCGAAGCTGGCGATCATCCACGTCACCATATTGTGGATGGTGAGATAGGCGGTGGTGGCGGTGCAGCCGTAGGCCAGCTCCTCGAACACCAGCGCCGCATCGAGCCGGCCCAGCCCCAGCCCGCCGAACTTCTCGGGGGTGTAGAGGCCGAGAAAGCCCAGCTCGCCGGCCTGCCGGATCACGTCGAGCGGAAAGTGCGACTCGGCGTCCCACTGCGCCGCCCGGGGGGCGAGCTCGCGCAGGGCGAAGTCGCGCGCGGCGTCCTGGAAGGCCCGCTGTTCGTCGTTGAGTGAAAAATCCATGCCTGTCTCCTTCGTGAATCGGCCGGACACGCTCCCGGTCGCGGCCCCCACGCGGGTTCAGGCCGACGGCTCAGAACGGAACATGTCCCTGCCACAAATACACAGCACCCAGCAGCGCCAGGGCCAGCCACGCCAGCTTGGCCCAGCGCAGCGCGTGGCCCAGCACCGCGAACTTGCGGCTGGCCACCTGCGCCAGCGAATAGTTGTGCCCCAGCACGGCCGCCAGCAGCTCCTGCCCGGAAGCGCTCATCACTTCCCGCACGTACTCGTCGCGCGAACGCTGCAGCACCCCGTGCCAGAACAGCAGGCCGGCCGGCGCGCGCGGTTCGGTCCGCGCGGTGCGCGGGGCGATGGTCATCACCCCGATCACGATCGCCACCGCCAGCAGCGCCAGCACGACCAGCGCCGCCGCCTGCCACAACACCCCCTGCAGATGCGACCACCAGCCGAGGCCGAGGCGGATGATCAGCGCGTTGATGCCGATCAGGCCGCTGGCCTTCACATCGGCCAGCCGGATCTGCAAGGTCAGGAACTTGTGATGCAAATCGACGAAATCGTCGTGACCCAAGCTTGGGCCGCCGTCCGGGCGGGCCACTGCGGGCAAGTCATTCATAATGTTTTTGGCATGAACGAAAAGCCGGCAGTGTAGTGCCCGACCGTGAAACTAATTTTTAATGCAGCGAGATGGTGGTGTGCACCTTGCCGCTGCTGGCCGCATCGTCGAACCAGCGCGCGGTGACGGTCTTGGTCTGGGTGTAGAACAGCACCACCTGCTTGCCGTAGGGCCCGAGGTCGCCCAGCTTGGAGCCGCGCGAACCGGTGAAGCTGAACAGCGGCACCGGCACCGGGATCGGCACGTTGATGCCGACCTGGCCGACGTCGATGTCCTCCTGGAACTTGCGCGCCGCCGCGCCCGACTGGGTGAACACCGCCGTGCCGTTGCCGTTGGGATTGGCGTTGATCAGCTCGATCGCCTCGTCCAGCGTGTCGGCCGCCATCAGGCACAACACCGGCCCGAAGACTTCCTGCTGGTAGATGCTCATCGCCGGCGTCACGCCGCTGAACACGGTCGGGCCCACGAAGTTGCCGTCCGGGTGACCGTCCACGCTCACGCCGCGGCCGTCCAGTTCCAGTCTCGCGCCTTCCTCCACCCCGCGCGCGATCAGGCCCTCGACCCGCGCCTTCGCTGCGCAGGAAATCAACGGACCGAGATCGGGGTTGGCGCGGCCCGGCCCCACCTTGAGCGAGCGGGCCTTTTCCACCAGTTCGGGAATCCAGGCTTGCGCCTCGCCCACCAGCACCGCCACCGACAGCGCCATGCAGCGCTGGCCGGCCGCGCCGAACGCCGCGCCGGCCAGCTGGTTGAGCGTCTGTTCCTTGTTGGCGTCCGGCAGCACGACGGCGTGGTTCTTGGCGCCCATCATGCACTGCACCCGCTTGCCGGCCAGGCTGGCGCGGTTGTAGACGTGGGTGCCGACGCGGGTGCTGCCGACGAAGGACACCGCCTTGATGTTCGGGTGGTCGCAGATGGCGTTGACCGCGTCCTCGCCGCCGTGGATCACGTTGAGCACCCCGGCCGGGACACCGGCCTCGACCGCGAGCCGAACCAGCTTCATCGTCACCAGCGGGTCCTGCTCGGAAGGCTTGAGCACGAAGGTGTTGCCGGTGGCGATGGCCATCGGGAACATCCACAGCGGAATCATCGCCGGGAAGTTGAACGGGGTGATGCCGGCACACACGCCCAGGGGCTGCATCACCGTGTAGGTGTCCACGCCGCCGGCTACGTTCTCGGCGAACTCGCCCAGCTGCAGGTTGCCGATGCTGGCGGCGTGCTCGACCACCTCCAGCCCGCGGAACACGTCGCCCTCGGCGTCGGCCAGGGTCTTGCCCTGTTCGGCGGTCAGGGTGGCGGCCAGCTCGGCCATGTTGTCGCGGATCAGCTGCTGCAGCTTGAGGAAGATGCGCGCGCGCGCGCCGATCGGTGTCTTCTTCCAGCTCTTGAACGCGGCCTTGGCCGCCGCCACCGCCGCGGCGATTTCGTTCGGCGTGGCGAACGGCACCCGCGCCAGCACTTCCTGCGTGGCCGGGTTGACCACGTCGCGCCAGACCGTGGTTTCCGATTCGACCCACTCGCCGTTGATCAGCAAGGGGACGGTGGGGATGTGGGGTGTGCTCATGGTCCTGCTCTCCTCTGTTCCTGTCGTTTGACCGTGCGGGCACGGCGAAGGTCGGTTCCGTCCGGACGGAAGGCGACCGGTGCTCCTCGCGTCCGCCCGTTCGGCGAATCTGCTCCGGCGCGGGCGGTGGCGCTCAGCCGGGCGGGCGGCGGTCGTCGATCACGCGGCCGTCGTTGGCAAGACTGCCCGGCGGGACGATTTCCACCTCGGCCCGCAGCTGCGCCAGCTCGCGGAACAGGGTCGCCACCTGCTCGGCCAGCCCTTCGGCCGGGCGCGCCTCGAGCGCGAGGGTCAGCACGTCCTGATGCTCGACCCGGTCCACGATCAGGCGGGCGCGGCCCGCGCCGCTGACCCGGGCGGCCACCGCGTGCACCTGCGCCGGATGGACGAACAGGCCGCGGATCTTGGCGGTCTGGTCGGCCCGGCCAAGCCAGCCGCGCAGGACCCGGTTGGTCCGCCCGCACGGGCTGGGCTCGGCGGCGAAGGCCGACAGGTCGCCGGTGGCGAAGCGCACCAGCGGATAGGCTGGATGGAAGGTGGTGACCAGCACTTCGCCGACCTCGCCGTCCGCGACCGGGTCGCCGGTGCCGGGCCTGACGATCTCGACGATCACGTCCTCGTCGCACACCAGCCCGCCGCCCGGCGCGCCCTCGTAGGCGATCAGGCCGAGGTCGGCGGTGGCATAGCACTGGAACACCTGCACGCCGCGCTCGTGGAACCAGGCGCGCAGGTCGGCCGGCAGGGCCTCGCCGCTGCACAGGGCGCGGCGCAGCTTCGGCAGCACCACGCCCGAGGCCCGGGCCTTGTCCAGCAGGATTTTCAGGAACGACGGCGTGCCGACATAGGCGTCCGGCTGCAGGGCGCGCATCGCGCCGACCTGCAGTTCGGTCTGGCCCGGGCCGGCCGGGAACACGGCGCAACCGACGGCGCGCGCGCCCGAGTCGAGCATGAAGCCGCCCGGAGTCAGGTGGTAGGCGAAGCTGTTGTGCACCAGCTGGCCGGCCTTGAAGCCGGCGGCGCGGCAGGCGCGGCTCAGGCGCCAGGGGTCGTCGATGTCGCCCTGCGGTTCGAAGATCGGACCCGGCGAGGCGAACACCCGGCCGGCCTCGCCGGGACGGACGCTGGCATAGCCGCCGAACGGCGGCGCGGCGGTCTGTTCGGCCACCAGATGGGACTTGCGCGTGACCGGAAGCTCGGCCAGCGCGGCCAGACTGGTGACGGCGTGCGGGTCGAGGCCGGCCAGCAGCCGGGCATAGGCCGGGCTGCTGGCCTTGGCGTGCGCCAGCTGCGCCGGCAGGCGGGCGAACCAGTCGGCCTGGCGCTCGGCGTGCGAGCGGGTTTCGCGGGGGTCGGAAGACGTCATCGAAGACCTCGTGCCGGTAAGGATGAATGGGGAATGGCCTGCGGGGCGGCGGCGGGCAGCAGGGCCGCCCGATCCGCCGGCATCACGCCAGCCAGCGCTTGCGCCGGCGGTAGTGCTTCACGTCGCGGAAGCTCTTGCGCCCCTCGCCGCCCAGGCCCAGGTAGAACTCCTTGACGTCCTCGTTGCCGGCCAGCGCGGCGGCGTCGCCGTCCATCACCACCCGGCCGTTCTCGAGGATGTAGCCGTAGTCGGCGTACTTGAGCGCGATATTGGTGTTCTGCTCGGCCAGGAGGAAGCTGACCTTTTCCTTCTGGTTGAGGTCGCGCACGATCTCGAAGATTTCCTCGACGATCTGCGGCGCCAGCCCCATCGACGGCTCGTCCAGCAGGATCATGCTCGGGTCGGCCATCAGTGCGCGGCCGACCGCGACCATCTGCTGTTCGCCGCCGGAGGTATAGCCGGCCTGGCTCTGGCGTCGCACCTTCAGGCGCGGGAAATAGTGGTAGACCCGCTCCAGCGCGGCGTTGAGCTCGCCCCGGCCAATTTTGCGGGTGTAGGCGCCGGTCAGCAGGTTTTCCTCGACGGTAAGGTGACCGAAGCAGTGGCGGCCCTCCATCACCTGCACCACGCCGCGCTTGACCAGCTCGTCCGGGCTCAGCGCGTCGACGCGCTCGCCGCGGAACTCGACCGAGCCTTTGGTCACGTCGCCGCGCTCGCTGCGCAGCAGGTTGGACACGGTCTTGAGCGTGGTGCTCTTGCCGGCGCCGTTGGCGCCCAGCAGCGCGACGATCCGGCCTTCCGGCACGTCGAGCGACACGCCCTTGAGCACCAGGATCACGTGGTTGTAGATCACTTCGATGTTGTTGACCGACAGGAGGTAGGGGGTGTGCGCCTCGGTCGCGGCGGCGGTCACGTCGTGCTGCATGCATCTCTCCAATCACGGGGGCGGAACCCCGCCCGGCGCGGGGCCGGGCGGGAGACGGACAAGCGCCGGCTTATTTCTCTTTGCTGCAGTCGCGCGGGGTGATGTTCTTTTCCTGCGCGTACTTGGCGGCGGAGGCTTTCACCATCGGGTCGAGCACGTCCTTGTCGGCGGCGATCCAGCCCGACACCGGTTTCCATGCCTTGCCGTCCCACTGCATGAAGCGGGTGTAGCCCGAGCCTTCGTGGTTGGAGCACGAGGTCTTGACCTGCGGAATCATGTTGGGGATGCCGAGCGCCTTCTGGCGGGCGCTGTCGATGTTGAGGTGTTCGAAGCCCCACTGGATCTGCTCGCCGGTCAGCGGCTTCTTGCCGAACTTGGCCTGCGCGTTGCGGACCGCCTCGACCACCATGATCCCGCCGATCACGCCGCGGTTGTAGTTGACGGTGCCGATGGCGTCCTTGTCCTGCAGGTTGCCCTTGCCGTTGGCGTACAGGGTCTTCTCGATGTCCTGGATCAGCGGGAAGCTCTTGCCGTCGGCGGCATAGGCGCCAGCGATATAGCCCTTGGCGGCGTCGCCGGCCGGCATCACGTCCTCTTCCGAACCGCCCCACCACACCGCCACGATCTTGTCGCGCGGGTAGCCGACCTTGGCGGCGGCCTTGATCGCGGCCAGCGACATCACGCCCCAGCTGCGCAGGATGACGAAATCGGGCTTCTGCCGCCGCACTTCCAGCCACTGCGACTGCTGCTCCGACCCCGGCGCCGGCACTTCGATGTTGACCAGTTCGAAGCCGTACTTCTTGGCCATCGCATCCAGCACCGGCAGGGTTTCCTTGCCGTAGGCCGAACCGTGGTAGAGGTTGACGATCTTCTTGCCCTTGAGCTTGTCCATCCCGCCCAGGCGCTGGCCGATGAACTGGATCTTGGCGGTGGCCTGGCTCCAGTAGGTGGTCACCAGCGGGAAGATGTAGGGGAAGACCGAGCCGTCCTTGGCGTCGGCGCGGCCGAAGCCGATGGTCATCATCGGAATCTTGTCGGCGGTGGTGCGGTCCATCGTGGCGTA
>JASLDQ010000168.1 GCA_030151505.1 Chromobacteriaceae bacterium | reverse complement strand
ACCTTCCTGAACATCAACGGTTTCGACAACGTGATGGGCGCGATCAAGCATGTGTTCGCGTCGCTGTACAACGACCGTGCCATTTCCTACCGTGTCCACAAGGGCTTCGCCCACGACGTGGTCGCCCTGTCGGCCGGCATCCAGCGCATGGTGCGCTCGGACTGCGGCGCCGCCGGCGTGATGTTCACCATCGACACCGAATCCGGCTTCGAGGACGTGGTGTTCGTCACCGCCTCCTATGGCCTCGGTGAAACCGTGGTGCAAGGCGCGGTCAACCCGGACGAGTTCTACGTCCACAAGCCGACGCTCAAGGCCGGCCGCCCCGCCATCCTGCGCAAGAACCTCGGCTCCAAGCTGCTCAAGATGGAATTCACCGCCGACCGTGAAGCCGGCCGTTCGGTGAAAACCCTCGACGTGGACGCCAAGCTGTCCAAGCAGTTCTCCATCAGCGACGCCGAAGTGGAAGAACTGGCCAAGTTCGCGCTGATCATCGAGAAGCACTACGCCCGCCCGATGGACATCGAGTGGGGCCGCGACGGCATCGACGGCAAGCTCTACATCCTGCAGGCCCGCCCGGAAACGGTGAAGTCGCAGGAAGACCGCGTCGACACCCTGCGCCGCTACCGCCTGAACAACAAGTCCGAAGTGCTGGTGCAAGGTCGCGCCATCGGCCAGAAGGTTGGCCAGGGCACCGTGCGCCTGATCAAGGACGCTTCCGAAATGGACCGGGTCAAGGCCGGCGACGTGCTCGTCACCGACATGACCGACCCGGACTGGGAACCGGTGATGAAGCGCGCTGCCGCCATCGTCACCAACCGTGGCGGCCGTACCTGCCACGCTGCCATCATCGCGCGTGAACTCGGCATTCCGGCCGTGGTTGGCTGCGGCGACGCCACCGACGTGCTGAAGGAAGGCATGGAAGTGACCGTGTCCTGCGCCGAAGGCGACAGCGGCAACATCTACGCCGGCCTGCTCGACGTCGAAGTGATCGACCTCAAGCTCGACCAGATGCCGAAGTCGCCGGTCAAGATCATGATGAACGTCGGCAACCCGGAACTGGCCTTCGATTTCGCGCAGCTGCCGAACGAAGGCGTGGGCCTGGCCCGCATGGAATTCGTGATCAACCGCCAGATCGGCATCCACCCGAAGGCGCTGCTCGAGTTCGACACGCTGCCGGCCGACCTGCAAGCCACCATCACCGACCGTATCTCGGGCTACGCCGGCCCGGTCGACTTCTACGTCGACAAGCTGGCCGAAGGCATCGCCACCCTGGCTGCCGCCTTCTACCCGAAGAAGGTCATCGTGCGCATGTCCGACTTCAAGTCGAACGAGTACGCCAACCTGATTGGCGGCAACCTGTACGAGCCGCACGAAGAAAACCCGATGATCGGTTTCCGCGGCGCCGCCCGCTACGTGGCCGAATCCTTCCGCGACTGCTTCGAACTCGAATGCCGCGCGATGAAGCGGGTGCGCGACGTGATGGGTCTGACCAACGTGGAAGTGATGATCCCGTTCGTTCGCACCCTGAGCGAAGCCGAACAGGTGGTCGACATCCTCGCCCAGAACGGTCTGAAGCGCGGCGAAAACGGCCTGCGCCTGATCATGATGTGCGAACTGCCGAGCAACGCCGTGCTGGCCGAGCAGTTCCTGCAGCATTTCGACGGTTTCTCGATCGGTTCCAACGACATGACCCAGCTCACCCTGGGCGTGGACCGCGACAGCGGCGGCCCGATTGCCTCGACCTTCGACGAGCGTAACGACGCGGTCAAGGCGATGCTGCACATGGCCATCCAGGCTTGCCTGAAGCTGAACAAGTATGTCGGCATCTGCGGCCAGGGCCCGTCGGACCATCCGGACTTCGCCAAGTGGCTGGTCGAGGAAGGCATCGAGACCATCTCGCTGAACCCGGACACCGTGGTCGAAACCTGGATCTACCTGGCCAAGGAACTGAACGCCTGAGTTCAGGTTCTGTCCATGAAAAAACCGCCCGAAGCGCAAGCTCGGGCGGTTTTGTTTTGGGGCCGCAGGGCGATGCGGCACGGCACCGGGACTGTGCGTGTCAGTCCTGGGCGTGGCTGCCTATCGCGGGCTTTTGCTGGATGATCCGGACCGTGCCGGTGCCGGGCAGCTCGGACACGTCCTTTTTCAGCCCGACCAGCTGGTTGAGCAACTGCAGCGATTGCCAGGTGCGGCCTGTGCCGTAGGCGGGAATGGTGTAGGTGGTGCCGTTGTATTCCACCGCCAGCTCGCCCGGCTCGGCCGGGAAGGGCTTGGGCGAACGGCGGACCACCAGGATCGGCTCGGGCGGGGAAAAGCGGCTGGTGCGGACGCGGAAGCGGTTGTCCGACCCCGGCATGCCTTCCTCGCGCAGCACTTCGCCCAGATAGCTGAACAGCGCGGCGGGCGAGCGCAGGCGCAGGCGCATTTCCGAGGCGCGGTTGCCGGCCGGCTCGACGTGGTCGTCGATGTCACCGTTCCTGAGCGCCAGCCGGTAGTCGGACGACAGCTGGATGGCGGCATTCGGCAGGGTGCAGACGCCGTCGGTCAGGCGCTTGAGCTTCATCGCGGTCTGGCTGCTGCGCTTGTAGAGGCCGAAGCGCACCTGTTTTTCACCCTCGGTATCCTGTGTCACCACCCGTCGCAGCTGCAGGTTCTGCTGCTTGGCCAGCGACATCAGCTTGTCCATGTCACTGGCCTGCTGGACGCTCAGCAGCGGGCCGACCGCTTCGGTGTTCTGCTCTTTCTCGATGGTGAAACCGCAGTCGTTCAGGCGCTCGATCACGCGCTGGAAATTGTCGAAATCGGCCCGGTTGTGCGGGGCGTTGCGGTAGCTGGCGATTTCCGTGCCGGTCGGGGAAATGATGTCGATGCGATCGACCAGCAGGCTCAGCACCAGCGTGGTCGGCCAGCCGTTCTCGATGTAGTAGTTCAGCGTGTCGAGCGTGACCTGGGTCAGGATGCCGCGGGTGAATTCCTGGGTGTCGAGCACGCTGACGTCGAAGGAGGGCGGGTCGGAGCGGAAGCCGCCGGTCAGGGAGCCGCCCTCTTTCGGTCCCAGCAGCGGAATGCTCAGGGACAGCTCGCCGGTGCCGCCACCGATCGGCGGGCCGAGGCGGTTGACCGCGGTGAACACCAGCGGCCGGTGCTGCGAGGCCCGGACGATATTGAGCAGCAGCTGGCGGTTGAACGCGTCTTCCACCACCAGATTGGCCTTGACCATCTGGTCGGCGACTTGTTTTTGGGTGGCGCAGCCACCGGCCAGCAGGGCGGCCGCGAGCAGGAGCAATCGGGGAAGTCGGGTCATAGGGGCGATGGGGCGCGTGCGGGTCATGACAGGGAACGAGCCGTCATTCTACGCCGGCCCCGTCGGGGAATGTGTGAAGGGGATGCGACACACCGTGTCCAGATGTTGGGCCGCTTCAGGCGGCGTACTGGCTGGGGTTCTTGCCATGAATGTCCTTGTAGAACGCGCGGATGTCGGCCATGTCGCGTTCCAGATCGCCGCTCGGCATCAGCACCGGGCCGAAGCCGCCCACCTTGCGCTGGAAATCCAGAAACGCCAGCACGACCGGAATTTGTGCCCCGCAGGCGATGTGGTAGAAGCCGGTCTTCCACTGGCTGACCTTGCTGCGGGTGCCTTCCGGCGGGATGGCGACGACCAGCCGTTCGCTGCGCCGGAAGGCGTCGACGGTTTGCTGCACCAGTCCGCTGGCGGCGTCGCGTCGCACCGGGATGCCGCCGAGCCAGCGCATCACCGGCCCCAGCGGGCCGCGGAACAGGCTGTCCTTGCCCATCCAGTAAATCTTCAGGCGGGTGGCGAAGCAGATGGCGAGCGTGAGCGGGAAATCCCAGTTGCTGGTATGCGGGGCGCCGATCAGCACGTATTTGGGAGCGGTCGGCGGCCGGCCTTCGATCCGCCAGCCGGACAGGCGCAGCAGCAGGACGGAGATCAGGGCGAACAGCGGGCGCACGACGGGCGTGTCGAAAATCGTGTAGTGCATGGAAACGGCCGGGGAATGGGAGGGCTTGCCGGGAAGCGGCGAAGGGGCCGCGCATGATAGCCGGGACGGCCACCACGGGCAAACAGCGGCAGGCTGGGCGGGGTATCGGGCCTGCGCGGCGGCTCAGCCCGCCTCGCCCCAGCGCCCCTGCAGGCGGTGTTCGACCCCGAGCTGGTCCAGCACTCGGGCCACGACGAAGTCGACCATGTCGTCCACCGTCTGCGGGTGGGTGTAGAAACCGGGCGACGGCGGCAGGATCACCACGCCGAGGCGGGCGAGCTTGAGCATGTTCTCCAGATGGATGGCGGAGAACGGCGTTTCGCGCGGCACCAGCACCAGCTTTTTGCCTTCCTTGATGCTGACGTCGGCGGCGCGCTCGATCAGGTTGTCGGACAGGCCGTGGGCGATGGAGGCCAGCGTGCCCATGGTGCAGGGGCAGACCACCATCGCGTCGGACGGATTGGAGCCGGAGGCGACCGGCGCGAACCATTCGTCGCGGCCGTAGACCTGCAACTGTCCGGGCGCGGCGCCGTATTCGGCGCTCCACAGCGCCTCCAGTTCCCGGGCGCGGGACGGCAGCTTCAGGTTCATTTCCTGCTGCGCCACCACCTGCGCCGCCTGCGAATAGACCAGCCGCACGGTGACGCCGGCCTTGAGCAGGCAGTCGAGCAGGCGCACGCCGTAGGGCAGGCCGGAGGCGCCGGTGAAGGCGAGGGTGACGGTGGAGAGGGTCATGGTGATGGGGGCTGTCCGGACGCGGCCAAAAGGCGCGCGCTGATGAGGCCGTTGACGATGCCGGTGACCAGCGCGGCGAGCGCGAACACCGGGACGAAGTAGAGGATGCCGCGGCTGGGGATCAGCCACAGTCCGGCCAGCAGCAACTGGCCGCCGATGTGGCAGAACGCGGCGATCAGGCTGAGCGACACCGGGCCGAACCAGCGGCGCGGCAGGCGGCTGGCCGGCGCGAGCCCGGCCAGGCTGGCCAGTCCGCC
>JASLDQ010000162.1 GCA_030151505.1 Chromobacteriaceae bacterium | reverse complement strand
CCCCGTCGTGCTGTTCGAAACGGGCGGCGTGCGCTTGCAGGAAGCGAATCTCGGGCTGGCCGTGATCGCGGAGATGCAGGCGGCGATCGTCGCGTTGCGGCGATACGTGCCTGTGGTCGGCGTGATCGCAGGCATGGTCGGCTGCTTCGGCGGAATGTCGCTCGCGGCCGGGCTGTGCTCGTACCTGATCGCGACAAAACAGGGACGCCTCGGCATGAACGGCCCTGAAGTGATCGAACAGGAAGCGGGCATCGAGGAACTGGATTCGAGCGACCGGCGCCGCGTGTGGCAGATGATCGGCGGCGAGCAGCGCGCAGCGACGGGACTGGCCGATGCGCTCGTCGACGACGATGCGCACGCCGTTCAGGCTGCCGTTCGCGACGCGTTCGCGCGCGGCGTGCCCGCCGCGCATCGCACGGAACAGGTCGCTGAATATCTGGATCGGCTCGCGCGCATCGATCCCGCCAACGTCACGCCCGAGACGATGCGCGACGTGTTCAAGGCAAACGATGCGGCTGCGCCGCGCAAGGAGCAATGATGAGCGATACGTTACCGACGCGCGGCATGCGCTGGTTCAAGGCGCTGGTGGGCGACACGTCGACGGCCGCGCCCGTCTGGTCCGGCGAGGCGTCGCTTGGCAACGAGACTGCGACCTTCTTCTCCGTCGTCCCCGATCCCGACAACCGGTTTCCGCGCGCACGCGACAACGTCGTCGGACTCGAACAGGGCTGGAAGCTTGCGCAAGCGGTGCGTGAAGCGGTGGCGCGCGATGCGTCGTCGGAACACAAGCGCCCTATCGTCGCGATCGTCGATGTGAAAAGCCAGGCGTATGGGTATCGCGAAGAGACGCTTGGGATTCATCTGGCGTGCGCGTCGGCTGTCGATGCGTATGCGAGCGCGCGCGACGCCGGGCACCCTGTCGTCGCGCTGATCGTCGGGCCAGCGATGTCGGGCGCGTTCCTCGCGCATGGCTATCAGGCGAACCGGATCGTCGCGCTCGACGCGCCCGGCACGATGGTGCACGCGATGGGCAAGGAAGCCGCCGCGCGCGTCACGCGCCGCACGGTCGAAGACCTCGACAAACTCGGCGAAACCATCACGCCGATGTCGTACACGATGGCGTCGTTCGCGAAGCTCGGACTGCTCGACCAGCTGATCGAGGGCGTCGATGCCGATGCGCCGACGGATGCGCAGATCGCCAGCGTGCGTAATGTGCTGGCGGAAGCCGTGCAAGGCGCACGGGCGGATACCACGCGCGCATTTTTGGAGATTGATTAAGTGGCTTCTTCCGATTTTGCCGCCATCCCGCTGGCTGCACCGTCCAAACTGGCGCAACTGGCAACGCGCAGCCTGTTCGTACTGGGCGGGTTGGCCGGCGCGCTGGCCGTGACCCTAGCCGGTGGTTTGCGCCAGGGCTTGCTGGTGCTGCTCGGCATCGGCTTTGGCGCGGTACTGCAGGGCGCGCGCTTCGGCTTCACCACCGGCTGGCGCGATTTCATCGAACACCGCAATCCGCTCGGCCTGAGTGCACAGATGCTGCTGCTGGCCTTGTCGGCCGTGCTGACCCTGCCGCTGATCGCCTCGCATCCCGGCGAACTGGTCGGCGCGGTGGCGCCGCTGACGATCAGCCTGGTGCTGGGGGCTTTCGTATTCGGCGCGGCGATGCAGCTGGCTGACGGTTGCGGTTCGGGCACGCTCTACAAGGCCGGCAACGGTTCGACCCTGTCGCTGGCCGTGCTGCCGGCCTTTGCCTTCGGCAGCTTCGTCGGCGGCTCGCATCAGCCGGCGTGGGTAGCGCTGGGCGGCTTGCCACCGATCGACCTGCTGCAGTTCGGCCTGCCGGCAGCCCTCGGGGCGACGGTGCTGGGCTGCGCTGTGGTGGCCGGTCTGGTCTGGCGCGCCGGCAAGCCGCAGGCGGCCGGCAACGCGCGGCGCTGGTGGGTCGGCGCGGTGCTGCTGGCCGTGCTGCACGCACTGCACCTGGTGGTGGCCGGGCAGCCGTGGGGGATCGTCTACGGCATCGGCCTGTGGGGCGCCAAGGTGGCGCAGGCGGTCGGCTGGTCGCCGGTCGGTGATGCCTTCTGGGGCGTGGCGCCGCACGCGCAGCGTCTGGCCGAGCCGGTGCTGGCTGACGTGACCTCGGTCACCAATCTGGGCCTGCTCTATGGTGCGCTGATGGTGTCGCGCTGGAACGGCTCGCCGGCCAGATCGACCGCTTCCGCCCGCCGCATCGCGATTGCCGTGGTGGCCGGTCTGCTGATGGGATACAGCTCGCGGATGGCGTTCGGTTGCAATGTCGGGGCCTATCTGGGCGGCATCGCCTCGGCCAGTCTGCACGGCTGGGTGTGGTTTGCGCTGGCCTTTGCCGGTTCCATGGTCGGGGTTCGCCTCCGCCGCCGTCTTCCTGCCTGAAAGGATTCGTCATCATGCGTATCAAGCTGACTATCACCCTGTTCTGGCTCGCCGTGATCGGGCTGTTGACGCTGGATACCCTGCAGGCGCAGGGCAGCCGGGTCGAACCGCCACTGATCGCCTACGGCAGCGGCGTGGCCGCCAGCGGCGGACATTGCTCCGGCCGCTGAACCGGATAACAGAAAAACTGCGGGACCGCGGCGTTGCCAGATGGAGGCGGATTTTCGCCCCCGCGCCTAGCGCTGCGGTGCCGCAAGAGCAAGCCCCTTGCTCGAGGCGCATCTTGCCGGCCACGTCATCAGTAAGGCCAGCTCTCCGGCTGAACGGTTTTGTACCGGGTCGGCGAGGGCCGGGTTTGGCAGGGCTGCTTTCTTTCGGAGCCACGTGCTGGATGACGTGGCTTTCTCCCATTCAGGTGTGCCTAGAATTAGCTGGCATGACGGCGCAAGGGCCGGCAGTTGCAGGTCCCGCTTCATCGAAGAGCAAATCGTTGGCTTCCTCAAGAAAGCCGAGATCGACCGCAGCTTTGCTGCAGGCACTGATCCGGTTCGGTGAAAAGGCGAAATACAGGCTCACATGAAGGCGAGCTGTCCATGACTTCGCCGTTTCACCATGCTGTCGGAAGGTCTCGCGGATCAAAGAGGGCAGGGGCGGCACTCGTTAGTGCCGCCATCCATCCCTTAGTCGGGCAGGCGCTGTCCGACTTGAGCCGTGGCGTACCAAGCCAGAGTCTGCGCGACTTTGGGACCGCCTTCGGGGCCTGACCACGGGGCGAAGTCTGCTTCGGCAACGGGCATGTAGGGACCATGCTTCACTTCGAAAATCACACCGCCCACATCCAGTGACAGCACCGCATGCCAGCAGCCGGCCGGGATTTCCAGCACGGCGCATTCTTCACCCAGGACGGTGCGCCGGGTAACGTTGCCGGCATCATCGAAATTCAGCACCAGAAAACGGCCGCTCAGCGGAGTAAGCAACTCCCAGGTATGAGGATGACGCTGGGGGCGGACGTAGGTGCCGGGTTCCATCGCAATGGCAAGGCGCTGGATTGGATCGCTTAATTCGTCATGCATATTGCGGTTGGCGCGCAGGCGGGGGGATTGCTGGGCCTGGGCCTTGAGAGCGTCCAGGTCGCCGGTGGTGATTTGTTTCATGATCGATGACTAAAGGCAAAAAAGTGTGGCTCAAGAAAAAAGCCGGTAACCAAACGGAGAACCGCGTTGTTACCGGCTTTTCAGTATTGGCAGCGGCGGGAATCGAACCCGCCGTAAATCCAACGGTATCAGGCGTTCAGTCTAGTGTGCTGGCAATTTGTTGGCAAGAAGCCCTCTATCCCGTGATGGAGGAGGGCGTTTTTGCATCTTTAAGCACTTGAACGAACTGCCGTGAAGGTCATTGCATCCAATTGACATGGTATGTAGATTGACCTCCCCTGTGTGCTACCGGAGCTAACTTCTCCATTTCTACTATGCCATCGAAACTGTTTTTCCTCCCGGGGGCATCCGGCAACACCCGGTTTTGGGTGCCAGTTGCAGACCTGCTCACCCATCCTGCCGAAAAGGTTCACTTTGGCTGGCCTGGTTTCGGGACCACTCCGCCGGATCGCAATGTGCGCGGGTTCGGCGATCTTGTGGCCAAGGTCATCGCAGAGATCGATAGCCCTACCGCCCTGATCGCACAGTCGATGGGAGGCATCATTGCAGTGCTTGCCGCCCTGGAAAAGCCGGAACTGATCACCCATCTGGTTCTGACGGTGACATCAGGTGGCATCGATATGGAGAGCCATGGCGCACAGGACTGGCGCCCTTCGTTCCACCAAGCCAATCCTTCCGTGCCGCAATGGTTCTCTACCTACCAACAAGACCTGACATTAAAACTGCCCGAGATCGCCGCTCCGGTATTGCTGTTATGGGGAGATTCCGACCCCATCAGCCCCATCAGTGCCGGTCAGCAATTAGCTGCTCTGTTGCCAAATGCCGAGCTACATGTTTTTGCTGGTGGGGATCATGACCTTGCGAATAATCGTGCTGGTGAGATTGCTCCACTTATCGACAGGTTTCTACTCAATTAACGAACGGTCCAGCGTCGCATGCTTGGCTCCTTATTGGTAGCGGTTAAAAGCTGTTGACGCAGACCTGATAACACGTAAGGCCGGACTTCAATGTTGGATGCTATGGAGAATCTTTACACCTACGCTGCAGCGATCTTACGCCGGCAGGGCTTAGCAAAAATCATTAGCCAAACGACTGAGGAGTCCACCTGGCAAGATCAGGGGTTTGAAGTCCGTAAACAATCAACAACGTATGGCTTCGATAATGGCGTAGTAATACGACGAACCGTCGAGCAAGACGACTTTCCTTCTGAGGCTGTATGTGCTGAATGCTGGATAACCTACGAGGTCTTATCCAATCAATCCTCTAGTGTATGTGTGTCACCCAAAAGCAAAGCCTTCGATAATTTGTGTAGAGAGTCATTTTGGTTGAAATGCCACAGTTCATAGGCTGTTTAAATCAAAAAATAACAGGGCGTTTGTCATGAGTTCTTGATGAGATATCTACCGGCAATCGGTAATGCTTTTCGTATGTCAAGATGAGTTTAAGAAAGGGGGCGATAGCGTTACAGCACGTCGAGTGCAGGGTGATTGACATCGTTTTCGATTGATGTATTGGTGGCTTTTATGGTGTATGGTTAATTTTTATCATATTGACTCGGCGCGAATGTCAATTGCTACATATGCGGTCATTCAAAATTTTCCGAATTTTTAATATACAAGGCTCGCTCAATTGTTTGCTGCTCGCATTGAATTCCTGTTGCAGGATATACGCTCTATTAGCGAATCAAATTACTTGATCGTAGAGGCTGTCAGAAAAATTGTGCTCGGCCTTGGCGTCGACGTGGCTGAAGAAGTCAAGTACGGTGGAATCATGTTTTCCGATGGGAGGCCATTTGCTGGCGTTTTTTCATATGGAAAGCATGTTTCTGT
>JASLDQ010000115.1 GCA_030151505.1 Chromobacteriaceae bacterium | reverse complement strand
TCGATCACCGACAGGGGCTCGTGCACCCGCACCAGCGTCTCGCGCGCCGCATCGATCTCGCCCTTGACCAGCGCCAGGTGCGCGGCACCGGTGGTACTGTCGCGGAAGGCGTGCAGCTTGAAGTCGCCGTAAGCCGTGCTGAGCGGTCGGGACGCCACGTGCTCGATCAGGCTTTCGGTCTGGCTGCGGTAGGCGATCAAGTCGGCGATGGTGCCGACCTTGAGGCCGTGCTGTTCGGCGAACACCAGGAGCTCCGGCAGGCGCGCCATGGTGCCGTCGTCGTTCATGATTTCGCAGATGACCGCGGCCGGGGTCAGACCCGCGAGCTGGGCCAGGTCGCAGCCGGCCTCGGTATGGCCGGTGCGCACCAGCACGCCGCCGTTCTGCGCCTTGAGCGGGAAGATGTGGCCGGGCTGGACGATGTCCGACGGCCTGGCGTGGCGCGCCACGGCGGCCTGCACAGTGCGGGCGCGGTCGGCGGCGGAGATGCCGGTGGAGACGCCTTCGGCGGCTTCGATCGACAGGGTGAAATTGGTGCCGTGCGAGGAGCCGTTGTTGCTGACCATCAGCGGCAGTTGCAGCTGCTCGCAACGTTCTTCGGTCAGGGTCAGGCAGATCAGGCCGCGGCCATGTTTGGCCATGAAGTTGATGTGCTCGGCCGTGACGAAATCGGCGGCCAGGATCAGGTCGCCTTCGTTTTCACGGTCTTCGTCGTCGATCAGGATGACCTGCTTGCCGGCCTTGATGTCGGCAATGATGTCCTGGATGGGGGAGATGTTCATGCTGTTGCTCGTCAAGCCAGAGTGAAGGCCGCTGCCATCGGCGGGCGGCCGTGAATGGGGTCAGGCCGCGATGCCGCGCTGGGCCAGGATGCGCGCGACCGTGTCGACGATCACCTGCGTCTGCGGGTCGACTTCAATGTTGACCCGCTCACCCGCCTGCCGCCAGCCGAGGCTGGTGCGCTGCAGGGTTTCCGGGATCAGGTGAACGCAGAAGGCATTGTCGCGCACCTCGCCGATGGTGAGGCTGGCGCCGTCGATGCCGATATAGCCCTTGGTGAACAGAAAGCGCGCGTACTCGGCCGGCAGGCGGAACCACACGGTGCGGTTGTTGGGGGTGTCGATCACCTCGGCGATGTCGGCCGTGCACAGCACATGGCCGGACATCGCATGGCCGCCGATCTCGTCGCCGAAGCGCGCGGCGCGTTCGACGTTGACCCGGTCGCCAACCTTGAGCTCGCCCAGGTTGGTCAGGCGCAGGGTTTCCTGCATCAGGTCGAAGGACACGCGCTCGCCGTCGATGGCGGTGACAGTCAGGCAGCAGCCGTTGTGCGCCACCGACGCGCCGGTTTCTAGGCCGTCCAGCAAGGGACCGGACAGTTTCAGCACGTGGGTGCGGAAGCGCTCTTTCTGGATGATCTCGACGATCTCGGCCGTGCCTTGAACGATGCCGGTAAACATGATGTGCGGTGATTCCCGATGGATTTGTCGTGGATTGTAGCCCTGAATGGGGGCGGCCCGGCCGATTTCCAAGACGCTGGCGGCAACCGGCGGCGGCGCGCGTTTCATTAAGCCGGCATTTCCGTTAAAATTCAGCGCTTTTTCCCAGCCCGCCCCCGCCCATGTCCGCAGAACTCATCGCCCTCGAAGCGAAACGCCGCCGCACCTTCGGCATCATCTCCCACCCCGACGCCGGCAAGACCACGCTGACCGAGAAGCTGCTGCTGTTCTCGGGCGCGATCCAGCAGGCCGGCACGGTCAAGGGCAAGAAGGGCGGCAAGTTCGCCACCTCCGACTGGATGGAAATCGAAAAGCAGCGCGGCATTTCGGTCGCCTCGTCGGTGATGCAGTTCGACTACCGCGACCACGTGGTCAACCTGCTCGACACCCCGGGCCACCAGGACTTCTCCGAGGACACCTACCGCGTGCTGACCGCGGTGGACGCGGCGCTGATGGTGATCGACGCGGCCAAGGGCGTGGAAGCACAGACGATCAAGCTGCTCAACGTCTGCCGCCTGCGCGACACCCCGATCGTCACCTTTATGAACAAGTACGACCGCGAAGTGCGCGATTCGCTCGAGCTCTTGGACGAAGTCGAGAACGTGCTCGACATCCGCTGCGCGCCGATCACCTGGCCGATCGGCATGGGCAAGACCTTCCGCGGCGTCTACCACCTGCTCAACGACCAGGTGCTGCTGTTCGAAGCCGGGCAGGAAAAGATCTCGCTCGACGTCGAAGTGATCGAGGGCATCAACAACCCGCGCCTGGACCAGCTGTTCCCGCTGGAAATGGAGCAGCTGCGGATGGAAATCGAACTGGTCAAGGGCGCCTCGCACCCCTTCGATCTGGAGCAATTCCTCGCCGGCAAGCTGACCCCGGTGTTCTTCGGCTCGGCCATCAACAACTTCGGCGTGCGCGAGATTCTCGACGCGCTGATCGACTGGGCGCCGGGCCCCAGCCCGCGCCACGCCACCGTGCGCGACGTGAACCCGGAAGAGGAAAAGTTCACCGGCTTCGTGTTCAAGATTCAGGCGAACATGGACCCGCAGCACCGCGACCGCATCGCCTTCATGCGGGTGTGCTCGGGCAAGTTCGAGCGCGGGATGAAGCTCAAGCACCTGCGCCTGAACCGCGAAGTGAAGATTTCCAGCGTGGTGACCTTCATGGCGTCCGAACGCGAGACGGTCGAGGAAGCCTACGCCGGCGACATCATCGGCATTCCCAACCACGGCAACATCCAGATCGGCGACACTTTCTCCGAAGGCGAAATGCTGGCCTTCACCGGCATTCCCTTCTTCGCGCCGGAACTGTTCCGCTCGGTGCGGATCAAGAATCCGCTCAAGATCAAGCAGCTGCAGAAGGGTCTGCAGCAGCTCGGCGAGGAAGGCGCGGTACAGGTGTTCAAGCCGGCCCACGGCGGCGACCTGATCCTTGGCGCGGTCGGCGTGCTGCAGTTCGAAGTGGTGGCGCACCGCCTGCTGACCGAGTACGGCGTCGAGGCCATCTTCGACAACTGCGCGATCTGGACCGCGCGCTGGGTCAGCTGCGAGGACCGCCGCATGCTGGAGGACTTCGAGAAGAACCTGACCAACAACGTCGCCATCGACGCGGCCGGCAGCCTGGCCTACCTCGCGCCCAACCGGGTCAACCTCGACCTGACTCGCGAACGCTGGCCCAAGGTGGTGTTCCACGAAACCCGCGAACACTCGGTCAAGCTGTCCTGATGATGGAATGGCTCGGCGCGCTGCGCGACTGGTACCAAGCCCTGCCCCACCAGTGGGCGGTCGACCTGGTCCGCTCCACCCTCCTCGTGCTCGGGCTGGCGGTGGTGCGCGGGATGCTGGTGCGTTCGCTGGCGCGCCAGCCGCAGATCAGCCTGGAAACGCGGCGGCGCTGGTCGGTCAACCTGCGCAACACCTTCATCGTGCTGGGCCTGCTGGGACTGGTGGCGATCTGGTCGGCCGAGCTGCAGACGCTGGCGGTGTCGATGGTGGCGATCGCAGCCGCCTTGGCGCTGTCGCTGAAGGAGCTGCTGATGTGCTTTTCCGGCAGCTTCCTGCGGACCATGACCAAGAGCTATGCGGTGGGCGACCGCATCGAGATTGCCGCCTTCCGCGGCCGGGTGATCGACATCAATCTGGTCTGCACCACCATTCTCGAAATCGGCCCCAGGCATGACGCGCACCAGCAAACCGGCCGCGCCGTCAGCTTCCCCAACAGCCTGCTGCTGTCCAGCGCGGTGATCCGCGAGGACTACACCGGCGACTACATCGTGCACGTCATCACGGTGCCGGTGGACCTCAGGCAGGATCTGGTGGAAGCGGAACGAATCTTGCAGGAGTCGGCCGAGCTGTATTGCGCGCCGTTTCTGGCCGACGCGCGCAAGCATATGGAGGCGGTGGAAGCGATGCGGCTGGTCGACACGCCATCGGTCGAGCCGCGCATTTCGATCCAGATCGCCGACGAGAAAATCTGCCGGCTCAACCTGCGCATCGCCGTTCCCCGTCTGCAGAAACACCGGATCGAGCAGGCCATCCTGCACCGCTACGTGGCCGAATTTCTTTGCCACGACAAGCGCAATGCCGCCGCCTGAGTAGAACAAGTACTCTAGCCACGCCAACCGGCATGCGATAATCCGCGAAATTGCACAGAAAGACCGGGATTGCCCCCATGAGCAAACCTCAACTGAAAACCTACGACCGCATCGTCACCGAGAGTCTCGACCTGTTCAACGAACACGGCGAGCGCTCGATCACGACCAACCACATCGCGGCGCATCTGGGCATCAGCCCGGGCAACCTGTACTACC
>JASLDQ010000088.1 GCA_030151505.1 Chromobacteriaceae bacterium | reverse complement strand
GCACCAGCACCAGCGCGCGACCCGCCATCTGCACATGCGCGAGCTGTTCGCGGCCGACCCGGCGCGTTTCGACAAGTTCTCGGTCGAACTCGACGGCTTCCTGCTCGACTACTCCAAGCACCGCGTCACCGAACGCACACTCGAATTGCTGGTCGAGCTGGCGCACGCCGCCGAATTGGGCGACTGGATGCAGCGCATGCGCGCCGGCGAGCCGATCAACGTCAGCGAACACCGCGCCGTACTGCATACCGCCTTGCGCGCCGCGCCCGACGAAGTGATCCGCACGTCCGGCCACAACGTGGTGCCGGACGTGCACGCGATGCTAGCGCGCTGTTATGCCTTTGCCGAGCAGGTCCGCAGCGGGGCCTGGCCGGGTTACACCGGCAGTCCGGTGCGCGACGTGGTCAATATCGGCATCGGCGGCTCCGACCTCGGGCCGCTCTTGGCGACCCAGGCCTTGCGGCCCTACGCAGGCGACAAGGTGAAGGTCCACTATGTGTCCAATCTCGATGGCGCCCACCTCGCCCAGACGCTGGAAGGGCCGACCCGGCCACCACGCTGTTCATCGTTGCGTCCAAGTCCTTCACCACGCCGGAAACGCTGATGAACGCCGAGGCGGCGCGCGAGTGGTTCTTCGCCGGCGGCGGCCAGCCGGCCGACGTGGCGCGCCACTTCGTCGCGGTATCGACCAACGAGGCGGCGGTGCGCGCCTTCGGCATCGATCCTGCACACATGTTCGGCTTCTGGGACTGGGTCGGCGGACGTTATTCGGTCTGGTCGGCCATCGGCCTGCCGGTGATGGTGGCGATCGGGCCGGCGCATTTCGCCGATTTCCTCGCCGGCGCGCGCGAGATGGACGCGCACTTCTTCGGCACCCCGTTCTCGCGCAACATCCCGGTGCTGATGGCCTTGCTGGGGGTCTGGTACAACACCTTCTACGGCGCGCACACCCACGCGATCATGCCCTACGACCAGGGGCTGGCGCGCCTGCCGGCCTATCTGCAGCAGCTCGACATGGAGTCCAACGGCAAGCGTGCCGGGCGCGAGGGCGAGCGGCTCGACTTCGACACCGGCGCGGTGATCTGGGGCGAGGTCGGCGTCAACAGCCAGCACGCCTTTTTCCAGTTGCTGCACCAGGGCACGCGGCTGGTGCCGTGCGACTTCATCCTGCCGCTCAACAGCCATTACGCCATCGATGCCCACCATCGCGTGCTGGTCGCCAACTGCCTGGCGCAGACCGAGGCGCTGATGCGCGGCAAGACCGTCACCGAAGTGTTGCTGGAACTGGGCGACCTGTCCGGCGACGAGCTCGACGCGCTGCTGCCGCAGAAGGTTTTCCCCGGCAACCAGCCCAGCAGCACCCTGGTGCTGGACAAAATCACCCCGCGCACGCTCGGCATGCTGCTGGCCGCCTACGAGCACCGCACCTTCGTGCAGGGCGTGATCTGGGGCATCAACTCCTTCGACCAGTGGGGCGTCGAGTACGGCAAGCAGCTGGCCCGCCGCATCGCGCCGGAGCTGGCCGACGACCAGGCCCCGCTGGCGCACGATGCCTCCACCAATGCGCTGATCCGGCGCTACCGCAGCCACCGCGAGGACCCCGCATGAACGAGCACATCGACGATCTTGCCCGCCGCCTCGGCGCGGCCCTGCTGGCCCGTCGGCAGACCGTAACCACCGCCGAATCCTGCACCGGCGGTCTGATCGCCGGCGCCATCACCGACATTGCCGGCTCGTCCGACTGGTTCGGCTGGGGGGTGGTCAGCTACGCCAACGCCGCCAAGCGCCAGTTGCTGGACGTGCATCAAGCCACGCTCGACGAGCATGGTGCGGTCAGCGCCGAAACCGTGGCCGAAATGGCTGTCGGCGCCCGGCGCGTGTCCGGTGCTGACTGGGCGGTGGCGGTCAGCGGCGTGGCCGGCCCCGCCGGCGGCAGCGACGACAAACCGGTGGGACTGGTTTGGTTCGGGCTGGCGGCACCGGACGGTGCGGTCGAGACCTTCTCCCGCCGCTTCGATGGCGACCGCGCGGCGGTGCGGCGGCAGACGGTGGAAACCGCCTTGCACGCCGTCTTGATGCGGCTTGAAAACTAGCCATCTGCCTGCCGTGCGGACGGTGTGCCCCTAGTCTCCATGATGGATTGGGGCCACGGTCTTGCTTGCCGTTCCGGTTGACGCCGGCCGGCGTGACCGGTTGGCCCGGGGGAGGCGCGAGCCGCCGCTGGTAACGGGTAAGGCGGGCACCGGGCGCGCTCCGGTTTGCCTGGCCGAGGCCGCCAACAAGCCCTGCCGCCGGCAGCGCCACAGCCAGTGCGGAAAGGCCGGAACGCGGGCCCGGATACCGGATGGAGCGTGCCGGCATTCTTCTCCGTCCTGGTTGAGCGTGGCGAGCCTGTCTCATGCCCGGCTCTTGTAGACGTAATCTTGATCATTTCCCGAAAGGCTATCCCATGCGCTGGATCGACGTTCGCAGCGATACCGTGACCCAACCCACCCCGGCCATGCGCGAGGCGATGGCCCGAGCCGAAGTCGGCGACGACGTGTACGGCGACGACCCCACCGTCAAGCAACTGGAAATCGTGTCGGCCGACAGGCTCGGCAAGGAAGCGGCGCTGTTCGTGCCGTCCGGCACTTTCGGCAACCAGCTCGCCCTGTTCACCCACTGCCAGCGCGGCGACGAAGTCATTCTGGGCGACGACTGCCACATCGTCTGGCACGAGGCGGGCGGCGCGGCGGTGATCGCTGGCGTCAATCTGCGCACCGTCGCCAGCGACAGGGGCGTGCTCGACCCCGCCGAAATCGCCGCGCGCATCCGCGTGAGCGACGATATCCACGAACCCAGAACCGGGCTGATCTGTCTGGAAAACGCCCATTCCAACGGTCGGGTGATTCCGCTGGACGTGATGGAGAAGACGGCCAGGCTTGCGCGCGAACACGGCGTGCCGGTCCATCTGGATGGCGCCCGCATTTTCAATGCCGCCACCGCCCTGCATGCCGACGTGGGCGACATCGCCCGTCACGCCGATTCGGTGATGTTCTGCCTGTCCAAGGGGCTGGCCGCGCCGGTGGGGTCGATGCTGGTCGGCAGCCGTGACTTCATCGCCGCCGCGCGGCGCAAGCGCAAGCTGCTGGGAGGTGGGCTGCGCCAGGTCGGCGTGCTGGCGGCGGCCGGCCTGATTGCACTGGAGGAAATGAGCCAGCGGCTGGGCGAGGACCACGTCAACGCGCGCCGGCTGGCCAACCGGCTGGACGGTGTGGCCGGCTTCACCGTGCTGCGCGAGCAGCTCGACATCAACATGGTGTGGTGCCGGCTGGCGCCGAGCGTCGACACTGCCCGGCTGATGCTGGCGTTGCAGTCCGCCGGCATCAAGGCCAACCCGCCCGAGCACGGCCTGATGCGCTTTGTCACCCACTGGCAGGTCGACGCGGCCGACGTCGACCGCATCGCCGCGGCGGTGGAGGCTGGAGGGCGCTGACGGCACCGGCCGTGAGCCACCCGGGCTTACGCTTCATCCGATTACAGTCTCGAAGGTATGGAGAAGCGTCCGCCGCTCTTCTACGGTTGCAGAATCGCCATAGAAGCGGCAATGCCGCAGGAGAGCGCAATGCGCACGCAGACGAGCGGGTGGCTCGGCATCTGGCTGTTGTTGGCCTGTCCCGCCGCAGTGGCCGACATTTACAGCTTTGTCGACAGCGAGGGTGGGGTGCACCTGAGCAACATCCAGAATGACAAGCGTTATCGGCCATTGATTTCCGATAATCCATCTCCGAGAATGAATCTCATTGGTGCTGCTCTGATCGAGCCTGTCGACCTTGCCGTCCGCAAGGCCAGGTTCGAACGCCTGATCGAGCGCATTGCGCAGCGCTACCAGCTCGAAAGCGCGCTTTTGCATGCGCTGATCACGGTCGAATCGCGCTACAACCCGGCCGCGTTGTCGCCCAGGGGCGCGCAGGGGCTGATGCAGTTGATGCCGGCTACCGCCCGCCGTTACGGGGTGGTCAATGCCTTCGATCCGGAGCAGAACGTGCGGGGCGGGGCGCAATACCTGCGCGATTTGCTCGCGCTTTTCGATCGGGACGTCGATCTGGCCGTTGCGGCGTACAACGCGGGCGAGAACGCGGTGATCCGCTACGGCAACCGGATTCCGCCCTATCGCGAAACCGGCAGCTATGTTCCGAAAGTGATGGATTATTATCGGCGCTATCAGCGCGACCGCTGATGCGTCCGGGGGCAAGGCGGGACCAGCATCCGCCGGAATCTCCACCGATGGGGAGTGCCAGCCTGCCATGTTCAGCGCCCTGATTGTCGAAGACCGCGACGACTTTCGCCGCCGCCTGCGCCGGATGCTGCTGCAATGCTGTCCGCAGGCGGAAGTGTTCGAGGCGGCGGATGCCGCGACCGCGCTGCGGCTGCTGCAAAGCCATTGCCCGGAAGTCGTGCTGCTCGACATCCATCTGCCCGACCGCTCCGGCCTGGCGATCCTGCCCCGCCTCAAGCACGGCCTGCCTCACAGCCGCATCGTCGTCCTCACCGTCCTCGACCTGCCCGAGTATCGCGAGGCGGCGCTGGAAGCCGGCGCCTCGCACTTCCTGTCCAAACACGACCTGTCGGAAGCCGCGCTGGTCTCTATCCTCGGTTCCCTGCCGAACTGAACTTCCCGGTTCAGCGCCTGCTGCCGACCCCGTAGCCAATCTTGCTCCTGTCCTCCCCGAATACAGTCTTTGCCCCA
>JASLDQ010000072.1 GCA_030151505.1 Chromobacteriaceae bacterium | reverse complement strand
TCTGTCCGAGGCGGACGGCTTGGCCACGCTGCAAGAGGCGCTGCCTTGGCGCGATCGCATCGACGGCGTGGGGCTGGATTCGAGCGAGCTGGGGCATCCGCCGTCCAAGTTCGAGCGCCTGTTCGCCCGCTGCCGCGAACTGGGGCTGCGCGTGGTGGCCCACGCCGGCGAGGAAGGTCCGGCCGACTACATCTGGCAGGCGCTGGACCTGCTCAAGAGCGAGCGCATCGACCACGGCGTGCGTTGCAGCGAAGACCCGACCCTGGTCGAGCGCCTGCGCCGCGAGCGCATTCCGCTGACGGTGTGCCCGCTGTCCAATCTCAAACTGTGCGTGGTGGACGATCTGGCCCGCCACAACCTGCGCGATCTGCTGCGGGCCGGCCTGTGCGTGACGATCAATTCGGACGATCCGTCCTATTTCGGCGGCTATGTGAACGACAATTATGTCGCCTGCGTCGAGGCGCTCAAGCTGGATCGGGCCGAGGTGGTGCAGCTCGCGCGCAACAGCATCGAGGCGAGCTGGCTGGATGCGGCGCGCAAGGCCGCACTGCTGGCGGAGATCGACGCGCTGGCGGCCTGAAGCGGGCCCGCTGCTGCAATGCACAGGGCACGACCGGCACATCGAGCGGCAGCGCAAGCGGCAAACGGCAGAAGCGGTGGCTCGTGTCGGCCGGGGAGGGCGCCAGTCCTCCTTCCGGCCGAAGTGTCTCCGACGGACGGCGGATTGTTGCAGTGCATATATCCGTTCAGAATACATCTCTGATAAGGTAAAAAAGGTGGCAAGGCGCAAGGCCTGCCACCTTTTTTCATCCCAGACATCGAACGGACCCCCTCATGCAGGTGCTCGGATTCGCCGGGTACTCCGGCAGCGGCAAGACCACGCTGCTGGAAAAACTCATCGCACGGCTGCGCGCGCGCGGCGTATCGGTGGCCGTCATCAAGCACACCCACCACGACGTCGACTTCGACAACCCCGGCCGCGATAGCTGGCGCCACCGCGAGGCCGGCGCCAGACAGGTGATGCTGGTTACTCCCCGGCGACGGATGCTGATCGAAGAGGCCGCCGGCGCCAACGATGCGCCGCTGGCCGAACACCTGGCCCGGCTTGCACCCTGCGATCTGGTGCTGGTGGAAGGCTTCAAGCACGAAGCCATCGCCAAGATCGAAGTCGTCGACAGCCACAGCGAGCGTCCGCGCCTCTATCCGGCGGATCCACACGTAATTGCCGTTGTGTCCGACCTCGCCGCCGTGCCGGACACCGTGTTGCCCTGTTTCCAGCGCGACGATGTCGACGCTGTCTGCCAATTCATTACCGAAAGGTTTGCCCTGTGACCGTACCCGCCCTGCTCAGTGTCGATGCCGCCCGCGATTTTCTGCTGGAACGCGCCGTTCCGCTTGCCGACCTTGAAATGGTGCCGCTGGTGCGCGCGCGCGGCCGGGTGCTGGCGCACGAGGTGCGTGCCGGGCTCAATGTCCCGCCGCACGACAACAGCGCGATGGACGGCTACGCCCTGCGTGCGGCCGACTGGCGCGAAGGCGCGGCCCTGCCGGTCAGCCTGCGCGTGCCGGCCGGCAGCGTGCCGCAGCCCCTGCTCGCCGGGACCGCCGCGCGCATTTTCACCGGCGCCCCGATCCCGCCGGGCGCGGACTGCGTGGTGATGCAGGAGCAGACTCGTGCCGACGGGAACGCCGTCTTTATCGAGGCTCAGCCCAAGGCCGGGCAGAACATTCGCCGCGCGGGCGAGGACATCGCCGCCGGCCAGACCGTGCTGGCTGCGGGGATGCGCCTGTCGCCGGCCGACATCGGCCTGGCCGCCTCGATCGGGGTGGCCGAGCTGGAACTGATTCGCCAGCTCAAGGTCGCGGTGTTCTTTACCGGCGACGAGCTGACCGAGCCGGGCGAAACCCTCGCGGCGGGCAAGATCTACAACTCCAACCGCTACTGGCTGCGCGGGTTGCTCGTCCAGATGGGCTGCGAAGTCCGCGACATGGGGGTCGTGCCGGACAGCCTGGCCGCAACCCGGCTCGCGCTGGCGGATGCGGCGGCCAGTGCCGACGTGGTGATTACCTGCGGCGGCGTATCGGTCGGCGAAGAGGATCATGTGAAGGCCGCGGTGGAAAAGGAAGGCGAACTGCTCTTGTGGAAGGTCGCGATCAAGCCGGGCAAGCCGCTGGCGTTAGGTCGCATCGGCGCGGCGGATTTCGTCGGCCTGCCGGGCAATCCGGTATCCGGTTTCGTGACGCTGCTGACGCTGATCGCGCCTTATCTGAAAAAACGGATGGGCCTGCACAAGTGGCAGACACCGGCGCCGCTGCGGCTGAAGGCGGCATTCGACTGGTCCAGACCGGATGCCAAGCGCACCGAATTCCTGCGCGTCCGGCTGCTGGAACAGGACGGGGAGTGGCAGGTCGAGCGCTATCCGCAGCAGGGTTCGGGTGTGCTGACCTCCTGCGCCTGGGCGGATGGTCTGGTCCGGCTCGCACCGGGTCAGGCCGTGCAGCCGGGCGACACGGTCGACTATCTGTCGCTGGCCTCGCTGGGGTGAGGCCTTGCGGGATGCCACGGGCGGCGCAGGAGGGCTGCCCGCTGCCATTTCCGCGTGGCCGATGTCGATGCCCGTCATTACCTTTCATTCGGATCGCCTGCCGGCACCGCTGAGCGTCACCGCGGAATGCGGCGAACTGCTGCTGGATGTGGTGCGGCGGGCCGGTCTGCCCTTGTGGTGGCGTTGCGGGCAGGGCACGTGCGGTGCCTGCCGAGTCACCTTGTCGCACCCGGCCCAGCCTCGCACCATCGTGATGCGCCGCAAGGAGCGCAACGTGATGATCCGGCAGGGTTTTCTTCCCGGGTCGGCGATCTCCTCCGACGAATTTCCCGATACACCCGATGCCAACCGGCTGGCCTGCTATGTCGTGGTCGAATCCGATCTCGACGTGTATTTCTGAGCAAAATCCGGTATAGCGCCAACTGCCGCGTC
>JASLDQ010000017.1 GCA_030151505.1 Chromobacteriaceae bacterium | reverse complement strand
AAAAAAAACATGGGGAATGTGTCAGCTCTACAGAAAACCATACAGGCCGCGGTAGCAAAGGGTTTGGGAGCAGACCCGGAAACGGGACAGGTTGCAGAAGAACAACTGATCGAATGCTATAGCCGTGGCGCGGAACGTCTGCCCGACGCATTACGGGCCACACCATACCTGCTGGAACATTACATTCTGAACGAGATGTTTCGTGAGTTGTTCCCGTTTGACGGTGCAACCGCCTATGAACACTACTTGCGCCTAGTCTCCCGTTTTGGTCTGCTGCGGCTGATGCTGGCCGCCCAGTGCAATACGGACGCCCCCCCACCCGACGCCACCACCCTGACCCAAACAGTACAAGTATTCTGCCGTCGTTATCAGCACGACAGCACCTTTGCAACACGGGTCAATACCGCATTGAAAAATACCGGCTGGGACAAGCTGGAAAAGGTGTATGGATTATTGCGGGCTTGACTCCCCCCATGGGCCGCACACTAGAAGGCCGAACGTCATCTTTAGCGTTCGGCCCCTATGTTCCCTCTAGATATTTCCATCAAAAGCAAGCCGCATTACTCGGCAGACCACCGGATATTTCCTTCAAGACGGCAAAGGCTTGCTGCTCGCATGCCTCATGAAGCTACGCCGTTGCGGGCATACCTTGGCGGCAGCAACAACGCCGGAATCTCCCTCGGCTCGTGCTGATAGCGCGGAGGCAGAGGCAAACCACGAGGAGCAGAAGCAGAGCGTTCGGGAGTTTCACGACGGCTGACAGGTGCGGCCAAGGCAGCTGCCACAACCGGACGCGGAGCGGAAGCGGAGGCATCACCAGCCGGGCGCGGCATCCAGCTCGGCCAGAAAGCAGCATTGGTTTCCGGCTTCAAGGTTTGCTTGGTGAGCTTTTCAATCGCTTCGAGCAACTTTTGCTCGTCGTCGCCCATCAACGAAATGGCCACGCCCTTGGCGCCGGCTCGCCCCGTCCGGCCGATGCGGTGGACATAGTCCTCCGGCGAGGTCGGCAGTTCATAGTTGACCACGAAAGGCAGGTCGGAAATATCCAGTCCGCGCGCGGCGATGTCGGTCGCGACCAGAATCTTGACCTCGCCAGCCTTGAATGCGGCCAGCGTATCGAGGCGCGCCTGTTGCGTCTTGTCGCCGTGGATGGCCTCGGCGTTGACACGGTCCTGCTTGAGCTCGCGGGTCAGGCGGTCAGCACCCAGCTTGGTGCGGCAGAATACGATGGCCTGCTCGATGTTCTGCTCGCGGATCAGGCGCACCAGCAAAGCGCGCTTCTTGATGGCGTCAACGGCGTAGACATGCTGTTCGATGTGGACGTTGGTGGCATTCTGCCGGGCAACTTCGACCAGCTGCGGCTCGCGCATGAAATCGGCGGCGAGCTTTTTGATTTCCGGCGAGAAGGTAGCGGAAAACAGCAGAGTTTGGCGGGTCTTGGGCAGCAAGCTGAGAATACGGCGGATATCGAGGATGAAGCCCATGTCGAGCATGCGGTCGGCTTCGTCGAGGATCAGGATTTCGACCCGGTTGAGCTGGACGGTTTTCTGCTCGATGTGGTCGAGCAGGCGTCCCGGCGTGGCAACGAGAATTTCGACGCCGGCACGCAGCGCATCCTTTTGCGGATTGATGTTGACGCCACCAAATACGCAGGTGTGCCGCAAAGGCAGGTACTTGGAATAGTCACGGACCGATTCCGCCACCTGGTCGGCCAGTTCGCGCGTCGGCGTGAGGATCAAGGCACGAACCGGATGCATGGCCGGGCTGACACTGGTGCTGGCGTGATGGCGCAGGCGGGCGAGCACGGGCAGGGTAAACGCGGCGGTCTTGCCGGTGCCGGTCTGGGCAGCGGCAAGAATATCCTGGCCGGCAAGCACCAAGGGAATGGCCTTTTGCTGAATCGGCGTCGGCGTGGTGTAGCCAAGCTCGTCAACGGCACGCAATACTTCGGCGGACAAGCCTAGCTCGGTGAACGACATCAAATAAGTCTCCTGATACAACTCGCACAAGCGCGCCAAACTGCGCGCCACATCACTGAAATTACACGAATTCGATTAAAAACAAATGCCGCCCGACAAATGCGGGCGGCAGGCGGGCATGACTGGTCACACCAGCCAGCGGGCCACAGACAGCAGCAGAATCACCAGCAGCCACAGCACGACGGTTCTCCACACCAGCCCGACCGCACGCTTGAGGTAATCCGGATCAGCCTCGTCCCCGACCCCCAGCTCCGGCCGGAATTTGACGGTGTAATCCTGCCGGATCGGGTCCCCCAGCTTGACACCGATCGCGCCGGCCGCCGATGCGAGCAGGATGCCGTAAGCGTAGCTGCCCCAAGCTTGCGCCTGGGCACGCCAGCAGTACACGGCATCCTCAAAATCGCCCATCACCGCGAACGACGCACTGGTCAGCCGAATCGGCAACCAGTCGAGCCAATCGAAAACGCGGCGGGCGACCAGACCGAAGCGGTCGCCGAACTGGGCTTCGCGTGCGCCCCATTTCTGGTAGAGCATGGTTGCGAAGCGATAGAGCACGGCGCCGGCGGGACCGGGGAGGATGACGAACCAGAACATCGTGCCAAAGACATGGCGATAGGCATCCACCACGCCCTGCTCGATGGTCAGGCGCGAGATCTCGTTCACTTCCAGCTCCGAGGTGGGCTGACCGGTCCAGCGGGACAGCACGATCCGGGCATCGTGAATGCGCCCTTCGGCCAGCGCCAGCGTGATGTCGGTCAATGCGCTGGAAAAATGGCGAAAGCCCATTGTCAGATAGAGGATGGCTACGTTCCAGGCGAGTGCCAGCAGCGGGCTCAAGCGGTAGAGAGCGTAGTAGAGCGCTACCGAAAGCAGCACCGGAGGCAGGATCGCCAGACTCCAGGCCAAGAGTCCGTGACGAGGCTCGCCGGCATTGAGGTTGCGTTCGAGGTAATTGGCATAGCGGGTGAACTGGAGCAACAGGCGATTGCGGTTGCCGAGGGGCCGGAGCTGTTCCAGCGCGAGCGCGAAGATGATCGACAGCAGGGTCATGGAAAGGCCGACAACGTGGTGAAAAGTCGCAAACACGATACCATAATCGCGCCTCGACGGGCAGCCAGAGGAGAGTCAGGCTGCCCCGAAACTGCGGCCGCCCCCCAGCACCGACTGGGCACCGCCATCGCGACCGTAAGCGACGGTGCTCTGGTCGCTGTGCATCAGCGTGGACAAGGCCTCGTTGACGCCCTTGAGTCTTTCGGCGATCAGCGTGCCGTTGAGGTCGTTGACCGCCTTGGCCTTTTCGGCGGCAAGTTCGAGCTGCTGCCATTGCGCCAGCAACTCCGGCTTGTCCGCCATCCAGCGATACAGGCCGCTCCGCCCGCCGGCGATGCCGGCCAGCCGCAGCATCTCGCCGCGCTGGTCGCCCATGCGTTCCAGTTGCGCCAGCAGGGTCAGCTTTTGCGCGGCCAACTTGTCCAGCAGCAGGACCTGTCCACCGACCAGCGCCTTTTGCTCCGCCATCAACAGGACGAACAGTTCTTCATAGCTGGACTGTTCGGCGAGGATGAAACGGGAGAGTTCGGCAAGGCGATCGTCGGTCATGGTATCTCGGTAATTCAGGATTGCGGCTGGGCGGACAGCAGATCACGAGTCGACGCGATCAGGCCATCGGCGATAGCCTCAGGGTTGATCTTAAATTCGCCGTTGGCGATAGCCTGCTTGATGGCCTGGACTTTGGCGGCGTCAAAACCGGGCTCGGCCGACACGGCCTGTTCGAGCGAAGCCATCTGGCTGGCGAGCGGGTTGATCGCGACACTGTCACCTCGCCCGACGGCAGGGCGGGTCTGACCGGGGGCGATCTTGGTGGACGGGCCGGCAAGCCGGTCGGCAGTCTGCAGCGTCGTGCTGGCATTGATTTTCATAATGAGCGGTCCTGTGCGGGTACGACAATCCGGTCTGTACCATTGGTTATGTACCTTATCGGCCGAAAAACCAATCACTTGAGCCGGAAACGGACACAAAACGGAGGCACCTCAGAAGGCCACCGTCACCGAGCCGTCAGCCGCGATCTTGCCCTGCACATTCCTGCCCCCCGGCATCCTGACGGTAATGATTTCCCCTTCACCGCCCCCCGCCAGGGCAACACCTTCGCCCGCCACACTGAATCCCCCGCTATTCACCATCACCCGGACTTTCTGCTGCGGCCGGATGATCTGCGGCACCCGGAACATGTCGCGCCGCAGCGAAATACCCGCGCCGAGCGATCGGTCAAGCGTCTTGCCCACCGCCTCCTCCAGCGCAGACAGCGTGCCGGCAGGCGC
>JASLDQ010000393.1 GCA_030151505.1 Chromobacteriaceae bacterium | reverse complement strand
GATGTCGGACTTGGAACGGGCTTGCAGGACTGTGAAGGTTTTCATGGCGCTTCCAATCGGTGTAATAGTGGCGAATTCCACTTTTCCACCATAGACGAGGAAGAGAAGAAAATCAGGGTTTTTTTCCACAAAAGGTAAAATGGAAAGTAGGGAGGACGTATAACTACGTAGTTGCGACGAAAGGAAAGATGATGAACAAGCTAGTGAAGACCGTAAAGTTGGACACAGAAGTCCACCGGGCCTTAAAGATCGAGGCGTTGCGCCTCGACATTCCATTGCAAGAGATAGTAGATATCTACCTCAAGCAGCGATGCGGATTGCTGCCTCACGAAGGGAAGGAAGCTGATACCAGTCAGGCACAGCCAGCGGCTGAACCTCAATTACCGATACCTTTTGCGTCAGCCGAGTGATGTTGCACGGGACGGCGATATCGATACCGTAGTCGAGAAGCGCCGCCCGATGCTTGTAAAATTGAGCTTTAGAGAAACGATTCCTCATATTGACGCCTTCGCGCCACATCAAGGCAACCTCGCCAGCCCGACCGGGGATATCGGTAATCTCTGATGCCATCACGGAATTGTCCTGATAAAAAGCGCCGAATTGGGTGTAAATGTTGGAATCAAGTTCGGAATCACGAAAAAAGCGCAGAGGGTCATCCAGATTATAGCGCTTTAGATACATGGACTTGAGGCTGATTTCATCGCGGATTACGCCATGCTCTTTGGCGAAGGCCAGCACCTCGGGCGGAGTGGTTTCGGACAAGACCAGATCGTCATACTTGACATAGACCTTGGCGTACCAGTAGCGCGAACCCTCGCCCCATGTGACCCCATTGGGGTATTCCTGCGCCCGCTTGCGGTGACGGGGCAGACCGCCGAGAAAATGCTTGACCCTGCCGGCATTGGCGTAGGAGCCAGTCGCATAGTTGCAAGTCATATCGATACGGGTAATGACCGCGCCAGTACGGATAAACGAGTCGTCGCCAATGGCGGAACCGTTGCGACCAATGCCGTCAGCTTTCCATGGGCAGTCTAGCGGCACTTCACCGCGCAGGCGATTGCCGAGGGTGAAGCGTGGCAAGCCAAGCTTGTCGAGCACCAGATTGGCCAGCACCAAGCAATCGCGGACGGAATAGCCAAACAGGTTGTCCGGGCGGGCCAGCCGGCCAATGTTGCCGGACAGTTCGACCCGACCGGCCACCGCCCGGATATGAACCTTGGTTTCGTAGGAAGCCTGAAAGGGCAGCGAAAGGCCGATGGAGCGAGACAGCTCGCCGCGCAGTTCCCCGAAAATCTCCCCGGTGTCCTCATCGATCATGCCCACATGCAGGCGTCCAGTGCCATCGGTGGCCGCAGACAGGGTTATCAGACGGCCCCCCACCATGTCGGGACAGGTGCCGGTGGCGTGCTGCTGATAGATGCTGATCCAGTCACAGAGAAGCATGGAAAGAGGCCCGGAGAGTTAAGAAAGTCTCACCGATGAGACTTAGTTGCAGTGTAACTGGCACTGCAACTGAATCATAGGTGGCATTGTGTAAAAGTGGAAGAAAAGTCAAAAGCGGTATCCGGGGCGCGTGGTCAGGCTTGAGAGAGGCAAAGATTGACGCTCGCAGGGTAGCCGCTGCCGGCGGCAGCGGTGGCGGGATCAACCTGGACAACAACCGGACATGGCAAATATGGGCACTGTCCCGACACCGGGCCATTAGGCGGCGTCGCGGCTCCCGTCGCTTTCCAAGCTACCAACCATGATGAAGAAGGCCCGGAGAAATCCGGGCCTTTGGCTTTAGACGATTCGGAATTTTCTAGTTTGGAAAAATTGAATCAGATTGCAGACGAGCCAAAGAGGAACAACAAAAGCAAGCCAAGCGGCATTGAGAAGCCTTTGACGCCAGTTAAGCGGGACAGATTGATAGCGGCCCTCAAGATGCCAGCGCGACAACTGACAGTGGGAACCGTGCGGGTAACTGTCCGAAATCACCTGTTTGGTGTCATACATGGGCCAGAACAGATTGCCGCGACAGGTCCAGCGGTCGGCCACGATGGCATGCTGGTCGGTGCCATAGCGCACGGTGACGATGTGCATTTTGGGCATCATCAGCGGCTTGCCGGTGAACAGCTTCCAGATCGAGCCGAGCAGGGGAACCCGGACCCGGTCCAGCCGGCGGGCGACGGCGTGGTATTCGGCCAGCGCCTCGCGCAGTTGGCCGTCCACCATGGAAATGTCCTGCACCAGAAAGATGACGTCCCAGCCGTATTTGCGGGCGTGAACGAACCAATCCAGTAACGCCTTGCGGTTCGGGTCTTGCCAGTTGCGGGCGTTGAGCCATGTCGCCAGCTCATCGAGGACCAACAGACCGTTGTTGTTCTCGTCGTAGGTGTCATTGCCGGAGCCGAGCGCCATCAGGTCGGCGGCGGTCGGACGATCGGGGATGCGGGTGTAGGACACCTTGCTGTGCGGGTGGGTGGCGAACTTGTCCAGGTACAGATCAAGGTTGCCAGCGATGCGGCGACCCTGACCCGCGTATTCGCGCATGCGGGCGACGGCGGACAGGGACTTGCCCGCGCCGAGTTTGCCGGTCAAGAAGGTGATAGGCATGTCACACCCAGCTTTCGTACATGAGAACCTTGGCCTTGAACTGAATCCATTGCCACGCCATGCGGGCCAGATAGGCCGAGGCCATGGCCGACATGCAGCTGGTCGCATTGGGCGGCAGGGCCAGCCACATGCCGGTGAGGATGGTTTGCGAGCTGATCGAGGCAGACAGGCCAGCAAGCAGGCCGGTGATGGTGGCGAAGAAGGCCGCGAAGGCGGCAAGCATGACGGTGATGATGGTCGCGCCGACCACCAAGCGCCGGGCCATGCGTTCGCCCAAGAAGGTGATGAATTTGGCGGCGAGATTGCCGAACAGCGTGGTAAGGGCAGCGAGTAACCAAGGCATGATCTGGCTCCTTTACTTGGACGGGGATTCACGCAGGAATATGGCGGCCAGCACCCAGACCGTGCCCATATACCAGAGGTAGGCCATGGCTTCGCGCATCATCGCGCCATAGTCGCAAATCGGAACGGTCCACGTGGTCATCATGACGGTCGCGGTGTAATTCACGCAGCTGGGCGACGGAATAACATCGAAGAAGGAACGGACGTTGTGGGTCGGGCCGTCATTCGAGTTGAACGCGTCCAGTGCATCCTTGTCCGGGCCGGTGAAAGCATCCTTCGATTCAACGACGGTCGGTTGAGTAATGCCAGTCCCGTCCCGTATGTCCTTCAAGGTCGAATCCTTCGACCAATCGCAGTTTGAAAACGTCGAGCAGGTAACGGGCGGAACCGGGGTGACATTCGCCGCAACCGTGGTTGACGAAGCAGTCACAGTCGAAGTCACCGCACCGTCGGTCGTAGTGGTGATCGTGTCCGTGACCGGCAGAACCAGCACGTTGTCCCCGATGGTCGTGCCGGTTTGGGCCGGCGTGACCGTGCCGACATGGGTGCGAACGACGGTGCTGGTGCCGCTGGGGGTGTGGGTTGTGGTGGTATCCAGCGTTTGCGGGGCGGTGGTCCACGAAGGCGGCAGGTCGTAAGAACCGGGGGTGGAAGTGGGCAAGGCCACCGAGGCATGGGGTTTGATGCTGTCGAAAATGCCGGCCCACTTGGTCTTATCGCCAACGAGGGAATCAACCGCGGCGACAAGAGCCGCCGAGGTCAACGGGCTGGTCGTGTAAGGCGTTTTGGACAGGAGCATGTTGGCAACCGTCACGTTTTTGTTCAGGGTGCCGGGAATACAGTTGGCGACCAAGGTATGACCGGTTTGGGTATCGACAACGGTATAGCTAGCGACGACAGCCGCCGTGCCTTGTAGGGAAATGGGCGCACCGACAGAACATTGCATGATTGCCAATTGGGTCGGCGTATATGGAGAAGAAACCGAAGTCCAGTCGGGGCTGGCCGGGTTCACGTCCTTTTTGACGAGCTGGTCGCCCACATAGTCGATGCCCTTTTCGAGCAGATAGCCGGCCAATATCGTACCGGCGATTTTGACCGGGCTAGCAGTCAAAAGCGCCTTGGTCGCCGTACCGAGCACCGCAGCAGACAACCACATGTTTTCACCGACCGTAGCCAGACCATACTTGCCCAGATCAACCATGACTTGCCGGGAGACTTTCAGGCCGACCGAATCAGTGACGGAGGCAGTGAAGGCGGCCAGTTTGTCGTAGGTGGAGAGGTTGCGGACCGCAGACACCGCACCGTTGACCGAGGCATAAGACAATTGCGGTTCGGCAATGGAGAACGCAGGGACGATAAAAAAGGCCAGAGCGATAGCCCCGGCCTTTACGAGTTTGGCGCGGTCAGCCGTTGCACCGGGTCTTGGGGAAAACTGGATATTCATTTGTGCATTCCCAGTACGGAAGTTTCTTACCAGCGCCAAACTCACGGGCAAACATGCGTTCGTGGTTTGTCGCGCAGCCGAACAGCGAGCCGAGCGCGATGGTCAGAAGGAAGGCAAGGACGAAGTAGCGCATGGTCTAAATGTCAGGGGCGCAGGCTGCGCCTGCACCCCTGCCCCCCTTAGATCTTGTTGCTGAAACGCTTGAACAGCTTGATGACGACCACGAGGCCGATCACCGTGCCGACCACGGGAAACACCGCGCCGAAGATGCCCGTGGCGTTGCCGCTGATCTCGGACACCGTGGCGGCGACTTCCGGCGGCAGCGCGGCGAAGGTAGGAGCCGAGGAAGCAGCGAGGCCGACAGCAGCGAGAACGACAGCGCCGAAGCGCTTGGTTTTTTGCATGGCTTTTTGCATGAACGACATGATGTTTCTCCTTAAATCTGATCGAGGAAGCGGCGCAGTGAATAGACCGTGAAACCACAGCCCCAGCCGGAAACCCATGCGCCAAACAGGTAGCCAGCTATTTGAAGAAGGTCGGCGTTCATCGCTTGAGTCCCGCCGAGAAGCCCAACGCCCACAGCGCCACGAAGGAAGCGACAAACAGCAGGTCTTGGACGGAGTAGGCGTCAAACATGGTCAAGCAGCCTTGGCATTCAGTTCGGGGGCCATCTGCTTGACAGGCTTGAGAGAGGCGAGGCGGAAAACCAGATTTTTCTGGCGAATTTCGGGTTCAAGAACAGGCTCATAGTTGCCCGGCTGAGGGACGAAAGGCAGGCCGAAAAAGAGCTGGTCGAACGGCTGGACTTCGCCGGTTTCAGAGTCGGTGATGTAGCCGGCAATGACGACGCCAGACCACGGCTTGCCGCTGGTCTTACTGATGTCGGACTTGGAACGGGCTTGCAGGACTGTGAAGGTTTTCATGGCGCTTCCAATCGGTGTAATAGTGGCGAATTCCACTTTTCCACCATAGACGAGGAAGAGAAGAAAATCAGGGTTTTTTTCCACAAAAGGTAAAAT
>JASLDQ010000359.1 GCA_030151505.1 Chromobacteriaceae bacterium | reverse complement strand
GGCCGGCGATTTGATCACAAACTTACCCACTTCATGACCCCGCCTTTTCCACAACTTGTGCAGGCGCTGTCCACCGCCTTTTATCCACACCCCGACCACAAAACGCATGAAAAAACCCGGCCTGTCGCACAGGGCCGGGTTATCCACACCGAAGTGACCGCCCAAACCTACTTCAGTCTGGCAAAGCTCCGTGCGGCGGCTTCCACCGTGGCGGCAATGTCGTCGTCGGTATGCGCGGCGGACACGAAGCCGGCCTCGTAGGCGCTCGGGGCCAGATAGACGCCTTCGGCCAGCATCAGGTGGAAGAAGCGGTTGAAGCGCTCGCGGTCACTGTCCGTCACCTGTGCATAAGTCGTCGGCACCTGCTCGCAGAAATACAGGCCGAACATCCCGCCGACGGAATCGGCGCAGAAAGGCACGCCGGCGTCACGGGCCGCCGCGCTCAGGCCGTCCACCAGCAGGCGGGTCTTGCGCGCCAGCTCGGCGTGGAAGCCTGGCTGCTGGATCAGTTTGAGTGTGGCCATGCCGGCTGCCACCGCCACCGGGTTGCCCGACAGCGTGCCTGCCTGGTACACCCCGCCCAGCGGCGCGATGCAGCCCATGATATCGGCGCGGCCGCCGAAAGCGCCGATCGGCATGCCGCCGCCGACCACTTTGCCCAGCGTGGTCAGGTCGGGCTTGATGCCGTGCAGTTCCTGCGCGCCGCCCAGTGCCACGCGGAAGCCGGTCATCACCTCGTCGTAGATCAGCACGGCCTTGTGCTCGGTGCATAGTTCGCGCAGGGTGTGGATGAATTCCTCGCTCGGCTTGATCAGGTTCATGTTGCCGGCGAACGGCTCGATGATGACGCAGGCGATCTCCTCGCCCAGCTGCTCGAAGGTCTCCATCAGCTGGCTGGTGTTGTTGTACTCCAGCACCAGCGTGTGGCGGGTGAAATCGGCCGGCACGCCGGCGGAACTGGGATTGCCGAAGGTCAGGAGGCCGGAGCCGGCCTTGACCAGCAGCGAGTCGGAATGGCCGTGATAGCAACCTTCAAACTTGATGATCTTGTCGCGGCCGGTGAAGCCGCGCGCCAGCCGGATGGCGCTCATGGTCGCCTCGGTGCCGGAGCTGACCAGCCGCACCTGTTCGATGCTGGGCACCAGCTTGACGATTTCCTCGGCGATGGTGATTTCGGCTTCGCTTGGCGCGCCGAAGGACAGGCCGTCGACGGCGGCGTGCTGCACGGCCGAGATCACGTCCGGATGGGCGTGACCGACGATGGCCGGGCCCCACGAACCGACATAGTCGACGAAGCGGGTGCCGTCGGCGTCCCACACGTAGGCGCCCTGCGCTCGGGCGATGAAGCGCGGCGTGCCGCCGACGCTGCCGAAGGCGCGCACCGGCGAGTTCACCCCGCCCGGAATGGTTTTCTTGGCACGTTCGAAAAGTTGTTCGCTGCGGGTCATGGTTTGTCTCGTCATCGATGGAATGGATCAGTTCTGGCGCACGACGGCGCGATCGGCGTCGGACCAGGTGGAATAGGGGTGGCCGGCCAGCCACGCATTGGTGTAACGGCTGTCCTGCGTCACTTCGGCGCCCAGCCACGCGGGGGGATCGTAGGTCTCGGTCTCGCACTGCAGTTCGACTTCGGCCAGCACCAAGCCGGCATTGTCGCCGAAGAACTCGTCCACCTCCCACAGGTGCGGCCCCAGCCGGATGCGGTGGCGCTTCTTCTCCACCACCAGCGGGCACATGGTCGCCAGCATGGTTTCGGCATCGGCCAGCGGCACCGGATATTCGAATTCGTGGCGCGACACCGCGCTGACCAGGCTCTTGAGCGTCAGCCACGCCTGCTCACCGCTGATGCGCACCCGCACGGTGCGTTCCGGCTCGACCGACATATAGCCCTGCTTGAGCCAGGCACCTTCGGCCAGTCCGCGCCAGTCCTCGCTCCGCACCAGGAAGCGGCGCTCGATTTCCATGCCCATCGCAATAATCCTCAGAACGGTTTGACCACCACCAGAATCACGCTGAACAGCAGCGCGAACACCGGCAGCTCGTTGAATACGCGGAACCACACGTGGCTCTTGTCGTTGCGGCCGGCGCGGAACTGCTCGAGCAGCTTCTTGCAGTAGCCGTGGTAGCCGACCAGCCCGAGCACGAACACCAGCTTGGCGTGCAGCCAGCCGCCGACCACACCGTAGCCCAGCCACATCCACAGGCCGAGCGCCAGCGCCAGCACGCCCAGCGGCGTCATGAAGCGATAAAGCTTGTCGGCCATCAGTTGCAGCCGCTGGCGCTCGGCCTCGGTCTCGGCCATGGCGAGGTTGACGAAGATGCGCGGCAGATAGAACAGTCCGGCGAACCACGACACCACAAAGAAGAGGTGGAACGCCTTGAGATAGAGATAGGCCATGGAGCGATCAGTTCGAGGGAGTTGAAAAGGGGCAGCGGGCCTGCGCCCGCCGTTTCACGTGAAACGCAAACCGTCAGCCGCCGCGCCGGGCGGCTTCGTACAAGGGCATCACCCGCGGAATGCGCGCGCTGAGTTCCTCGATGCGGCTGCTCGACGACGGGTGGGTCGACATGAAGGCCGGTGGCTCGCCACCGCCCTGCGCCTGCATCTTGCGCCACACGCTGACGGCCGCCTGCGGATTGAAACCGGCCCGCGCCATTAGCTCCAGCCCCATCACGTCGGCCTCGCTTTCCATCTCGCGGCTGTTGGGCAGGGTCAGCGTGTATTCCGCCAGCGAACCGGCGACCTGCATCTGACCCTGGTTCAGACCGGCCAGCGCGCCGACAAGGCCCAGCCCCATCTGCTGGGCGTAGGCGCGGCTCATCTTCTCGCGCGAGTGCTCGCGCAAGGCGTGGGCGATTTCGTGGCCCATGACCGCGGCCAGCTCGTCGTCGGTCAGGCCGAGTTGGGTCACCAACCCGGAATACACCCCGATCTTGCCGCCGGCCATCGCATAGGCGTTGACCTCGGGCGAGCTGATCACGTTCGTTTCCCACTGCCACTGCGCGGCATCGGGCCGGAACACCGGGGTTTTGGCGATCAGGCGGGCGGCGATGCGCCGGACCCGCGCATCCAGCCGGGCGTCGCCATTGAGCTTGCCGGCGGCGCGCGCCTTGCCGATTTCGGCGCGGTAGGCCTGGGCCGAGGACTGATTGACCTCGGCCGAGGACAACAACATGGTCTGCTGGCGCGTCACGCCGAGAGCGCCGGCGGAGGTGGTGTTGACCTGCTGGCAGCCGCCGAGGCCCAGCGCGGCGGTGAGGCCCAGCGCCAGCAGGCTGGAATTCCGGATACGCACGACGTCTCCTGTCGAAGAAGAATGAACGGAAGTTTACCGCAGACCACCGGGCGACCCGCCATGCCGGTTCAGGCGCGGGCGACGATCCAGTCGGCGATGCGCACGCTGGCACCCTGATGCATCGCGGCAAAACGCCGGCCGGCTAGCGCCATCGCCTCGCGCCGGGCCGGATCGCTCAGCAACTCCGCCGCCGCGCGCCACACGCCGGCGGCATCTTCCACCGCCAGCGCCGCGCCCACCGCCAGCGCCGCTTCCGCCACCTGAGTGAAATTGAAAGTGGACGGTCCGATGAGCACCGGGCAGCCGACCGCCGCCGGCTCGATCAGGTTCTGCCCGCCCAGCGGCATCAGGCTGCCGCCGACGAAGGCCAGATCGGCGGCCTGGTAGTAGGCGAACAGCTCTCCCATCGAATCGCCCAGCCAGACCCGGCAGTCAGGCGCCAGCGCCCGGTTCTCGCTGCGGCGCTGGAAGGGGATGCCGCGCGCCGCCAGCAGGCCGGCCACTTCGTCGAAGCGCTGCGGATGCCGCGGCACCAGCACGACCACGGCGGGAAAATCGGCTGGCAGCGCACCGAGCAGCAGGGCTTCCTCGCCTTCGCGCGTGCTGGCCAGCACCAGCACCGGCCGCGCGCCGGTCCAGCGGCGGAATTGCGTGGCCAGTTCCGCCGCCTGCGCGGGCGGGGTGCAATCGAATTTGGTGTTGCCGAGCACGTCGACCGTCTGCGCCCCCAGCGCCTGCAGCCGCGCGGCGTCGGCCGGGGTCTGGGCCGCCACTCCGCGCAAGGCGGCCAGCGCCGGACGGATCAGCGGTGCGATGCGCCGGTAGCCGCGCGCCGATTTTTCCGACAGCCGGGCGTTGGCCAGAAACAGCGGAATTCCGCGCTGGCGGCAGGCCTGGATCAGGTTGGGCCACAGCTCGGTTTCCATCAGCACGCCCAGCCGCGGCCGCACCGAATCGAGAAAACGGGCCACGCAATCCGGGCGGTCGTAGGGCAGGTAGCGCACATGGGCGTCGGCGCCGAACAGCTGTTCGGCGGTTTCACGCCCGGTCGGGGTCATCTGGGTCAGCAGCAGCGGCAAGGCCGGATAGCGCTGCCGCAACGCGGCGATCAGCGGTGCTGCGGCGCGGGTTTCGCCGACCGAAACGGCGTGGATCCAGATCGCGCCGGACGGCGACGGAGGCGGAATGGCTTCGAAGCGTTCGTCCCAGTGTTCGAGATAAGCGGGCTGCTTGCGGGCGCGCCGGCGCAGATAGGTCCGCGCCAGCGGGGACGCCAGCCACCACAGCAGGGAATACAGCGCCCGCGCGCCGTTCACGCGAGCCACCCGTTCAGGAAGCCGAAAACCTCGTCGACGGAGGGGCAGGCACCGGCATGGCCGAGGTTGACCGCCCGCGCCCCGGCCACCACCCCGGTCTTGGCCGGATCGGTGTCGGTGTAGATCGCCACCAGCGGCACATCGACGGCATTGGCGAGATGGGTCAGGCCGGTATCGACGCCGACGACGCAGGCGGCGTGACCGAGCAGCGCGGCGCAGTCGGTCAGCCGCATCTTGGGCGCGACCACCGCGTCCGGCAGCGCCGCCGCCAGCCGCTCGGCCCGCTCGCGCTCGTGCGGCGCGCCCCATGGCAACACCGCCTGCAGGCCGTAACGTGCATGCAGCTGCCGCCCCAGTTCCAGCCAGTGCGCTTCCGGCCATTCCTTGCTTGCCCTGGACGTCGCGGTCAACAGCACCGCATAGGCCGGCGGCACCCACGGCAGGCGCGCGCCGCAGCGCACGCCGAAATCGCATCGCGACAGATCCGGCACATAGCCGAACGCCTGGCCGAACAGCAGGCGGTTGCGGCTGACCGCATCCTGTTCCCGGCTGACCGCGTAGGTCTTGTGGTACAGCCGGCTGGCCAGCGGCTCGCGGATGCTGCGGGCATCGTAGCCGACCAGTGGCCCGCCTTTGACCAGCTTGCCCAGCACCGCGCTTTTCAACAGACCCTGGCTGTCGAGGACCACGTCGTAGTGCTCGGCATTCAGTTCTGCCCGCATGCAGGCGAACTCGCGCCAGGTGGAAATTTTCCACAGCACCTTGCGCCAGCGCCGCAACGCCAGCGGAATGACCTTATCCACAGCAGGATGCAGGCGGGCGATGTCGGCAAAGCCTTCTTCCGCCAGCCAGTCGATTTTCAGCGCGGGAAAACGGGCCGCCAGATCGGTCAGGGCGGGCAGGGTGTGGACAAGGTCGCCCATCGACGAGGTTCGTATTAGCAGCATGCGAGTCATGGGCGGCATTGTACGACGAAGGGGCTGTGATCAAGTACGGCAACGGTGGGTATCGTGATTGTGGATAAACCCGGTCCGGCCTTGGTCGCCCAAACTGTCCACAAGTCGCTCCATGACAAGCCCGCGTCAAACGGCAGGGTTTTCAATGCGGCAAGCTGTTGAACTTCAACAAAAAACAAGACTTATCAACAGATGGAACGGTCCTTCATCTTTAGTTTCAAGGTTTATATGAGAAATCTGTATACAGGATAAGCGCGAAAAAAATGCGTGCGACAAGAGCGAACCGCTCGTCGTGGCAACCCGCTCCCAAACTGTGGACAACCCGACCACGGCAGAAGATCGTCAATTTATCCACAAGCCGTACGCAGTCACCGCAAGGCTTGTACGCATGACTGTCCGTGCATTCATCCTTATGAAAAACATGGGAAAAACCATGTTATACACAGGTAAGGTCGTCCTTCATCAAAATTCATCCATAAATAATTTGAATCTATTAAATACAAGAACAACACTGAAAACCGGTGTGCCACTGGGAAAGGCCCAAGACCAAAACACACGAGACGGAATCGTGCAGACAGGAAAACCGCATGGTTTATCCACAACAGCAGGCCTGAATGACCGAAATCAAAAAGCGGTTTTGCACACGCAGGTAGGACCCTAGTAGCGGCGAGACAATATTGATAATTAAGTTGTGTATTGATTTAAAAGGATAATTTTTAACCAAATGCCATGAAACTCCTGGTGTTGAATTAAATAGACACCACTGAATGATGTTGCTGAAGCAGATTCGGACGAACGAATCGAACGTCGCGAGCGACGGATTTATCCACACTCGGGCGGATGAGAACGTAGGAAAGACGCGTGGGGGAACGAGGTAGGAGACGGAGGCTGCCATGCAGCAGACCGGATGCCCGACGCCGGAACAGGGTCAGGAAGGGATGGCATCCGGTCTGGACGGGATAAGTGTCAGTCGGTAATCGACCAGTCGATGGCCGGTACGCCGTGCTCGAGCAGGAAGGCGTTGCTGGCGCTGAAGTGGCGGCTGCC
>JASLDQ010000358.1 GCA_030151505.1 Chromobacteriaceae bacterium | reverse complement strand
CCCGGCTCGGCGCAGTGCATGCAGCCGTCCTTGCGGATCAGCCACTCCAGCCTGCCGTTGTCTTCGACCTCGGCGTAGCGCATCACCGTCCACGACTGGGCCGACAGGTCGGCCGGATTGTCGTAGACGCCGACGTTGCTGCCGATGTCGTCGCGCAGGTCGTTCCATTCCGAGCACGCCACCTGGCAGGCCTTGCAGCCGATGCAGGCCGACACGTCGATCAGCTTCGAGACCTCGACCTTGTGCGCGCGGGCGATGGGCGGCTGGGTCGGGCTGGCCGACCGCCGCAAAATGTCCAGCGATTGTAGAGACATGGCGCCCCTCCCTTAGGCTTTCTCGAGATTGACGAGAAAGGATTTGTATTCCGGCGTCTGCGTATTGCAGTCGCCCACGAACGGCGCCAGCGTATTGGCGATGAAGCCCTTCTTGGTCTGGCCCTCGAAGCCCCAGTGCAGCGGAATACCGATCTGGTGCACCGTCTGGCCGTTCACCTTCAGCGCGCGGATGCGCTTGGTCACCACGGCCTTGGCCTTGATGTAGCCGCGCTTGCTCGACACCTTGACCGTGTCGCCGTGGGCGATGCCCTTCTCGCGGGCCAGCGCCTCGCCGATCTCGACGAACTGCTCGGGCTGGACGATGGCGTTGAGCCGGCTGTTCTTGGTCCAGAACAGGAAGTGCTCGGTCAGGCGGTAGGTCGTGCCGACATAGGGGAAGCCGGTGTGGTCGCCCAGGCGTTCGGCGTCGCCCTTGAACAGGCGCACCGCCGGGCTGCTGACCACCTTCGGATGCAGCGGGTTGGTGCCGATCGGGCTTTCCATCGGCTCGTAGTGTTCGGGGAAAGGTCCGTCCACCATCTTGTCCACGCCGTACAGGCGGCCAACTCCTTCGGGATTCATGATGAAGGGGTTCATGCCGCTGCCGGGCGCGGCGTCGATCTTGAAGTCGGGCACGTCGGCGCCGACCCACTTCTCGCCATTCCACGCGATCAGCGCGCGGCGCGGGTCCCACGGCTTGCCGGACGGATCGCAGGAGGCGCGGTTGTAGAGGATGCGGCGGTTGGCCGGCCACGCCCACGCCCAGCCGGGGGTGTTGCCCTGGCCGGTGTCGGTGTTGTCGCGGCGCGCCATCTGGTTGCCGGCCTGGGTCCAGCAGCCGGAGAACACCCAGCACGCGCACATTGTGCTGCCGTCGTCCTGCAAGACCGCGAAGCCCGGCACCTGTTCGCCCTTCTTGGCGAGGAACTTGGTCGGATCCTTCGGGTCTGGAATGTCGGCCAGCGCGCGGCCGTTCATTTCCTTGGCCAGCTCTTCCGAGGTCGGATTGGTCGGCTCGCGATAGGGCCAGGCCAGGTTCAGGATCGGCTCGGGCGTCTTGCCCCCTTCCTTGCGGTACAGCTCGCGCACGGTCAGGAACAGCTCGGCCATGATTTCCTGGTCGGAGCGCGCCTCGCCCGGCGCGTCCGCGCCCTTCCAGTGCCACTGCAGCCAGCGGCTGGAATTGACGATGGCGCCGTCTTCCTCGGCGAAGCAGGTGGTCGGCAGGCGGAAGACTTCGGTCTGGATCTCCTCGGTCCTGACGTCGTTCTGCTCGCCGTGGTTCTGCCAGAAGCTGGCGGTGTCGGTCGCCAGCGGGTCCATCACCACCAGATACTTCAGTTTCGACAGCGCGGCGACCGACTTGTTTTTGTCGGGGAAGGCCGCCAGCGGGTTGAAGCCCTGGCAGAAATAACCGTTCATCTTGCCCTGGCTCATCAGCTCGATGGCCTGCAGCACGTCGTAGGACTTGTCCCACTTCGGCAGCCAGTCGTAGCCCCAGTCGTTGGCGGCGGTGGCGTTGTCGCCCCAGAACCATTTCATCAGGCTGACGAAGAACTTGGGCGTGTTGCTCCAGTAGTTCAGCTGGTCCGGCCGCTGCGCCTTGGGCGTGACCTTGGCCAGATAGGCGGCCAGCGAGTCGTCCTTGTCCGACGGCAGCGGCATGTAGCCCGGCAGGTTGGTCGACAACAGCCCCAGATCGGACAGGCCCTGGATGTTGGAGTGGCCGCGCAGCGCGTTGACGCCGCCGCCGGGCATGCCGATGTTGCCCAGCAGGAGCTGGATCATCGCCATGGTGCGGATGATCTGGCTGCCGGTGGTGTGCTGGGTCCAGCCCAGCGCGTACAGGATGGTGCCGACGCGGTCGGGCACGGCGGTGCTGCCGAGCAGCGCGCACACCTTGAGGAAATCGTCCTTGGGCGTGCCGCACAGGTTCTCCACCACTTCGGGGGTGTAGCGGGCGTAGTGGGCCTTCATCAGCTGCCACACGCAACGCGGGTCCTGCAGGCTCGGGTCGGTGCGGGCATGGCCGCTTTCGTCCAGCGCGTACTGCCAGCCGCTGCGGTCGTACTTGCGCTTGTCCGCGTCAAAGGCGCTGAACAGCCCGTCCTCGAAGCCGTAGCCGTCGCCGACGATCAGGGCGGCGTTGGTGTAGGCCGCCACATAGTCGTGATGGATCTTGTCGTTGGCGACCAGCCAGTTGATCACGCCGCCGAGGAAGACGATGTCGCTGCCGGCGCGGATCGGCGCATAGAAATCGGCCACCGCGGCGGTGCGGTTGAAGCGCGGGTCGACCACCATCAGCTTGGCGCCGCGGGTGCGCTTGGCCTCGATCGCCCACTTGAAGCCGACCGGATGCGCCTCCGCCGCGTTGCCGCCCATCACCAGAATCACGTCCGCATTCTTGATGTCGACCCAGCTGTTGGTCATGCCGCCGCGGCCGAACGACGCGGCCAGCGCCGACACGGTCGGCGCGTGGCAGACGCGCGCCTGTGCGTCCATCGCCAGCATGCCCAGCGCGCGCACGACCTTCTGGGTCAGGATGCCGGCCTCGTTGCTGGAGGCCGACGCGGCGAGGAAGCCGGTGGTGGTCCAGCGGTTGACGGTCGTGCCGTCGGCGTTCTGCGCGACGAAGTTGGCGTCGCGGTCGGCCTTCATGTGTTTGGCAATGCGCTCGAACGCTTCGTCCCAGCCGATGCGCTTCCACTCCTTGGCGCCGGCTTCGCGGACTTCCGGGAACTTGAGCCGGTTGGGGCTGTGGATGAAGTCGATCAGGCCCGCGCCCTTGGGGCACAGCGAGCCGCGGCTGACCGGATGGTCGGCGTCGCCTTCGATATGGAAGATCTCGGATTTGGCGTTCTTGGCGCCGTCGCCGAGGCTGTACATCAGGATGCCGCAGCCTACGGAGCAGTAAGGACAGGTGTTGCGGGTTTCCGTGGCGCGCATGAGCTTGTAGGCGCGCACATCGGCCAGGGCGGTTTCCGGTGCGACACCGAGAACCGCCAGGCTGGAGCCCGCCACCCCGCCGGCGCAGATCTTGAAGAACTGCCGTCGGTTGACCTGCATATGAATCTCCTCGTTATGGTTATGGGGGTGAAACAAAGACGCGCCGCCCCGCGGCTTTCCGGGCGGAAAGGCTGCGATCAGGGCGTGTCTGGGCACGGAGAACGGACGCCGGAGGCGGTCATTCCCGGTGGGCGGGACGCGGTGGTTCGGTCGGAAGCAGTACGGAATGCCGTCCGCGAGCTGCGAACGGGCTGTCGGAGAAACAGCAAAAGAGGGGAAGCAGAGTACGCATGATTACGAACCGGACCGGTCACGAAATGCAAAGAGGATGAATTTTATCAATCATTTACCCTTATTGGTATATCCCATACCAAAACAAGGGTTTTCCCTAACGGTTAGGGAATGCAGCCAGACCCGGCGGGCTCGTCACCGATCGACCGGGCGGGCGCGACGGCCGGCTGGCCGGCGCCATCGCCCCCCGGCGTCTCCAGGCGGGTTGCCCCGGCGACTTCAGCCGACCGGTGCCGGATAGCGTCGACGCGCGGCAGGCATCACTTGTCGGCCTTGCCCGCCATGCCGGCCAGCGCCGCCAGCTTCCTGTCCAGCCAGCGCGCCGTGTCGCCCCGGTCCTCGGCCGCCTCGCAACGGCGGATCGCATTGCGCACCGCCATCGCGCCCGGCCAGCGGACCGGTTCGGGCGGAAACTGCGCCAGCGGACCTCGCGCCAGACCGCTGCGGGTCCAGGCGTTGTCCAGCCCCAGCAGCAGCGACGACAGAATCCGCCCGCCCAGATGACACTGCACCACGCCGTTGCCGGAGTAGCCGAAGCCGTAGAACACGCGGCGGTGGCCGGGCAGCACGCCGAAGAAGGGAAAACCGGTGGCGGAGCGGTCGGACGCGCCGGTCCAGCTTTGCGCAATGGCGGCCTCGGCCAGCGCGGGAAAGAAGCGCGCCAGCGCCTGCCGCAGCGGGCCTTCCTGGCGGCTGGGCTCGTCGAAATGGCGGTGCAGGCGATTGCCGAAGGCGATGCGGTTGCCGCCCTTGCCCAGCATCAGCCGCCCGTCCGGGGTGCTGCGCCAGTAGTGGACGAAGGTGCGCAGATCGCACACCGACTGGCCGCGCTCCAGCCCGAGCCGGTGGATCAGCGCCGGCTGCGGCTCGGTGATGATCATGTCCGACGACACCAGCACCACGCTGTCGGAAAGGCGGGGAAACTGCCGCGCCATGTGGGCGTTCAGCGCCAGCACCACCTGCTCCGCCCGCACCCGGCCCCCGGCCGTCGCCACCTCGACCCGCTCGTGTTCGCGCAACGCGGTCATCGCGGTGCGCTCGTACACCTCCACCCCCATCTGCCGCGCCACCCGCAACAGGCCGCGCACCAGCCGCCCCGGCTGCAGGCTGCCGGCGGCGTCGCTGAAAGCGCCCTGCCGCATCAGCGCGCTGCCTGACAGCGCGACGGTCCCGTCCGCCGACAATGGTTGCCAGCGCTTGCGCCCTGCCCGCTCCAGCGCCAGAAAGACCGGGTCCAGCGCGCCGGCCTGCGCCGCGTTGCTGGCGGCGTACACCGCGCCGCCGATCCGCACCTCGGCCTCGATGCGGTGTTCGCGGCAGAAGGCGGCGATGTCGAACACGGCCTGCTCGGATGCCGCCACCAGCCGCCCGGCCTCGGCGTCGCCGAACAGCCGCGCCAGCGACAGGTATTTGGTGGACCAGGTCAGCATGCAGCCGCCGTTGCGGCCGGACGCGCCGGCGCCGCAGCGGTCCTTTTCCAGCACCACGATGCGCCAGTCCGGCCGCGCCTGCTTCGCCATGATGGCGGTCCACAATCCGGTGAAACCGCCGCCGACGATGCACACGTCGGCGGCGGTTTCACCTTGCAATGGCGGCAGCAACGGGTTGTCGTCGTCGGCCAGCGCCTGGGCAAACCAGAACGGCAAGGCGGTCCGCGCCATGATTACGGCCGCTCGCCGGCGTGCAGGCGGCGCTCGATGTCGTCGAGCACGCCGGGCAGATCGACGATGGTGTCGATCACGTAATGCGCGCCGGCGGCCTGCAACTGCGCCACGGCCGGCGCGCGGCATTCCGCCTGTTGCGCCGCGTCCAGCGCCGCCCATTCTCCGGCACTCAGCCCCACCGCGTTACCGCTGGCGGACAGGCCGACCGTCCACATGCCGGCGCGCAGGCCCTCGGCAATGCCCGGCGTGGTGTCATCCACCTTCACACAATGACGCACGTCGCCGATGCCCAGCTCGATGACGTTGGCCAGCGCCATCCATGGACCGGGACGACCGCCGGCCCGCAGGTCGTCGGTGGCCAGCGTGCAGTCCGGCGCATAGCCGGCGGCGGCGGCCTGCGGCAGCAAGGCGTCCATCACCACGCGCGGGTAGCCGGAGCAGGAGCCGATCTTCAGGCCGCGCTCGCGCAGCTGCGCCACGGTGGCGATCGCGCCCGGAACCGGCGCGGAATATTCGCCCACGCGCGCCACCTGCAGCGGCATGAAGCGCTCGTACAGCACGTCGACGTCGGCGTCGGCCATGACCCGGCCGAAGCGGGCCCGCCAGCGTTCGGCCACGGCGGGCAGGCGGCCCAGCGCCTGGATGTGGTCCCACTTGGCCAGCCCCATCGGCACGCGCGCCTCGGCCATGCTCACCGGCACGCCGATGGCGGTGAAGACGTCGATCAGCACCTGCGTGGGCGCGAAGGAGCCGAAGTCCACCACGGTGCCGGCCCAGTCGAAAATCACGGCTTCAAGATGTTGATAGCGTTGCATATTGCGCTCCTCAGGCATTCCAGCCCAGTTCGGTGACGGTCTGCGCGATGGCGGCGCAGGCTTGTTCGATTTCGGCGGCGTCGATGGCGCCGATGCAGCCGACCCGGAAGGTGTCCACCTCGGTCAGCTTGCCCGGATACAGCACGAAGCCCTTGCCGCGCATGGCCTCGTAGAAAGCGGCGAAGCGGTAGCCGGGATGGGCCGGCGCATGGAAGGTGAGGATGATCGGCGCCTGCAGGTCGGCCGGCAGGAAGGTCCGGAAACCGGCCGCCGCCATGCGGTCGGCCAGCAGGCGGCAGTTGGTCTGGTAGCGCGCCAGCCGCGCGGGCTGGCCGCCGGCGGCCAGGTACTGGTCGAGTGCCGCGCGCAGGGCCGCGACGACGTGGGTGGGCGGGGTGAAGCGCCACTGGCCGGTCTGCTGCAGGTAGTCGTACTGGCCGCACAGGTCCAGCGCCAGCGAGTGGCGGTTGCCGCGGCCGGCCAGCAGGCTGGCCGGCTTGACGATGACGAAGCTCATGCCCGGCACGCCCTCCAGACACTTGTTGCTGGAGGCGATGACCGCGTCGGGGTCGAGCGCGGCGACGTCGAGGGGCAGCGCGCCGAAGGTCGACATGGCGTCCACGATCAGCTTGCGGCCGGCGGCCTGCACCACGGCGGCCAGCCGCTCCAGCGGATTGAGGATGCCGGTGCTGGTCTCGCAGTGGATCAGCCCGACGTGGGTGATGGCCGCATCCTCCCGCAACAGCCGCGCGACGGCCTCCGGCGACGGCGGGGTGTCGTCGGCGGTTTCGTACACGCGGCATTCCCGCCCGAGCACCTGGGCGATCTGCGCCATGCGCTTGCCGTAGGCGCCGTTGACCAGCACCAGGAGCTTGCCGTCGCGCGGGACCAGGCTGCCGATGGCCGCCTCGACCGCGAAGGTGCCGGAGCCCTGCAGCGGCACGCACACGTGGCTGTCGAGGCCGTTGACGATGGCCAGCAGATCGCGGCACACGCTGGCGGTCAGCGCGTTGAAGCTGCTGTCCCACGATCCCCAGTCGGTGAGCATGGCGGTCTTGGTCGCCAGCGAGGTCGTCAGCGGGCCGGGGGTGAGCAGGATGGGTTCTCTCATGGTCGTCTCCAGTCATCTAGATGTATAAAAGGGGCCAAATAAACCGGGCTTGCGCCCGGCCGGGATGGGGTCAGCGGGATGAATCGCGCCAGCGCTGGCTGCGCCGCAACAGGTAGTGCGACAGCAGCGCGAACAGCAGGCAGACGGCGGCCGAGCTGGCGACGATCAGGGTGGCCATCGCGGCGGCGGCGGCGGTGTCGCCGGCGTCGTCCATGTTCAGCACGGCGATCGAGGCCAGCACGGTGTCGGGGGTGTAGAGGAAGATCACCGCCGACACGGTGGTCATGGCCGACACAAAGAAGTAGCGGCCGATCTCCAGCACCGCCGGCAGGCTGGCGGGCAGCGTGACGCGCCACAGCGTGGTCCACGCCGACACCTTGAGCGAGGCGGCCACCGGCTCGAACTCCGGGTCCAGCTGCTTGAGCGCCGTGACGGCGGTCATGTGCGCGGTGGTGTAGAAGTGCGCGACCGAGCACAGCACCAGGATCGCCAGACTGCCGTACAGCCCGTGCAGGGGATTGGCCGCCGCGTTGAAGAAGAAGATGTAGCCCAGCCCCAGCACCAGCCCCGGCACCGCCATCGGCAGCATGGCGATGGCGTGCAGCAGCTGGCCGGCGCCTTGCGCCGCGCGCAGCCGGGTGCTGCACCAGGCGCCGAGGAACACCACGGCCGTGCCGGCCAGCGCGGTGTTCAGCGCCATCCGCAGGCTGTTGCCGAACGCCAGCCAGCCGCCGCCGTCCACCTCGTCGAAATTGAAGTGCGCCAGGGTAAAGCCGAGCTGGTACGGCCAGAGCCGGATGAAGGCGGCGGCGATGGCGGTGCCCAGCATCAGCAGCAGCGCCGCGCCGACGGCGCTGCAGTACAGCAGGGCCAGCGCGCGGCCCGGACGGCTGCGGTCGGGGCTCAGCGGCTGCGCCTTGGCAGTGACCTGGGCGGTCTGCTTCTTCTGTAACCGGCGGTCGACGATGAAGGACAGCAGCGCCGGTAAGAGCAGGATCAGGCCGATCAGCGCGCCGTGCGGGAAGTTCTGCTGGCCGACCACCTGCTTGTAGGCTTCGATCGCCAGCACCTGATACTGGCCGCCGATCACCTTGGCCACGCCGAAATCGGTCATCACCAGGGTGAACACCACCAGCGCGGCCGAGATCAGGCCGTAGCGCGAGGCCGGCAGCGTGACGGTGCGGAACTGGCGCAGGCGACCGGCTCCGAGCGAGCGGGCCGCTTCGTAGAGACGCGCGTCGCCCACCGCCAGCGTGGTCAGCAGGATCATCAGCGCGTGCGGAAAGGTATAGAACGCCTCGCCCAGCACGATGCCGGCGAAACCGTAGATGCCGCCGTCGGGAAACCAGCTTTTCAGCAGGCCCTGGTTGCCGAACAGGTAGACCAGCGAGATGCCGGGCAAGAGCGAGGGCGCCAGCAGCGGCAGCAGGGCCAGCAGGCGGAACAGCGCCTTGCCGGGCAGCGCCACGCGGGTGAGCGCGGCGGCGTAGGCGTAGGCCAGCGGCACCACCAGCGCGGTGGTGGCCAGCGAGACGGTCAGGCTGTTGCCCATGGCTTGTTGCAGGCCGGGTTGCATCAGCGTGTCGATGAGCTGGCCGAAGCCGGCCGGACCGCCGTCGCCTCCGGTCAGCGCCTTGCCCAGAATCGCCGCCAGCGGCAAGGCCACCAGCACCACCAGCAGGCCGACGACCAGCCACGCGACCGCCACGCCCAGCCGTTCGCCCGCGGGCATCGCCAGCCGGCGGCCACCGAGTCCGAGGCCGATCATGCGGAAGCCTCCGGTGCGGCAAACAGGCGCAGGCGTTGCGCGTTCAGCGACACCGGCATGCGGCGGTCGGACGACACGTCCAGTTCGGTCAGGCGGGCGTGGGACAGATCGGCCTGCAAGGGCAGGTTGCCCCAGCCCGGCACCAGCAGCGACAGGCGATAGACCGGCCCCAGCAGTTCCAGCTTGGTGATGACGGCCAGCACCGCGTCCGGCGCGGCCGGCCAGTTCGGATGCAGGATCACGCCCTCCGGCCGGATGAACAGTTCGACCTTCGCGCCGTTTGCCAGCCGGTGCGGCGCCGGCAGCGACAGGCGGGTGTTGCCCAGCAGCAGGGCGGCGGGGCCGTCGGCGACGGCGGGCAGGAAATTGCCCTGGCCGACGAAACCGGCGACGAAACGGGTGGCGGGCTCGCGGTAGACCTCGAACGGGTTGCCGCTTTGCTCGATGCGGCCGCCGTTCATCACCACCACGCGGTCGGCCATGGTGAGCGCTTCTTCCTGATCGTGGGTCACCATAATGGTGGTGATGTTGAGCTTCTGCTGCAGCGCGCGGATCTCGCGGCGCAGGTGTTCGCGCACCCGCGCGTCCAGCGCCGACAGCGGCTCGTCCAGCAGCAGCAGGCCGGGCGACGTGGCCAGTGCGCGCGCCAGCGCCACGCGCTGCTGCTGCCCGCCGGAGAGCTGCGCCGGGTACTTGTGCTCGATCCCGCCCAGGCCGATCAGCGCCAGCAGTTCCTGCACGCGCCGGCGGCGGTCCTCGCGCCGGCCGGACAGGCCGTAGGCGATGTTGTCGGCCACGGTCAGGTTGGGAAACAGCGCGTAGGACTGGAACACGATGCCGTAGTCGCGCCGGGCCGGCGGCAGCAGGGTGATGTCGCGGCCGTCCATGTGAATGTGGCCACGGTCGGGCACGTCCAGCCCGGCAATCTGGCGCAGCAGCGTGGTCTTGCCGCAACCGGACGGGCCGAGCAGGCAGACGAACTCGCCCTTGCCGACATCCAGGTCGAGCGCGTCCAGCACGGTGTGCCGGCCAAACTGCTTGCGGATGCCGCGCAGTTGCAGGTACGGGGGCGTCGCGTCACCGGCCGGGGCGGCGGAACGGGCGGGCAGAAAGCCGGGGAGGATGTTCATCGGCTCGCTTTCGAGACGGTGGCGGCGATGGCCAGATAGTGCGAGAGCGGCGGCGTCGGCAGGCCGACGACCTTGGCAGTGTCGTCGTGGCGGCGCAGCGCCAGGGCGTCACGGGCATGGCGGTGCCGGACAAAACGCGCCGACTCGGCCGCCGACATCGGACCGCCCTGCAGCGCCAGCGACCGCGTCGAGGCCTCGGACAGACCGGCCCGGTAGTCCGGCTCGGCCGTGCACAGATAGCGTTTGGCCGCCACGTGCAGGGCAATCGGCTGCAGCACGTCATCGTCGAACAGGCCGGCCAGCGCCCGGACCGCGACGGCTTCGTGATGATCGTTGAGGCCGGCGGCCAGGTCGGTGTCGCCCTGCTCTGCGAGCAGGTGGCCGACGTCGTGCAGGAAGGATGCGGTGACGAGGGCGGCGGACGCGCCGTCGCGTTCGGCCGCCAGGCCGGATTGCAGCGCGTGCTCGAGCTGGCTGACGGCCTCGCCGCCGTAAAGCCGGCGGCCGGCGCCGGCGAACAGGGCTTCCAGCTCGCTCAGGCGATGGATTTCGGGATGTGCCACGGGAACCTCCGGCGGCGGGTTGCCCCGCCGCATGCTGCGTCGACGATTACTTGCGTTCGGACTTGGCGTCGTAGCGGCGGGTCCACTCGGCCAGGATGCGGTCGCGGTTGGCGGCCGACCAGCGCAGGTCCTGCTTCACCAGCCGCTTTTCGTAATCGGCCGGGATCAGCGGGTTGGGCTTGGCGATGCCGGGCATGGCGACGATGGCAAAGTTCTTTTCGTACAGCTCGTTGGCCGAGGCCGAGGCCGACCAGTCGGCCAGCTTGCGCGCGGCCTCTAGGTGCTTGGTGCCCTTCATGATGGCGGTGGCTTCCACGTCCCAGCCCAGGCCTTCCTTCGGGAACACCACGTCGATCGGCGCGCCGCTTTCCTTCAGCTTGGCGGCGCGGTATTCGAACGCGATGCCGATCGGGAATTCGCCGGCGGCGGCCTGCTTGCACGGCTTGGAGCCGGAGTGGGTGTACTGGGCGATGTTCTGGTGCAGCTTGTCCATGTAGGACCAGCCGTCTTTCTCGCCGAACAGGTGCAGCCAGGCGGTCACGTCGAAGTAGCCGGTGCCGGAAGACGCCGGGTTCGGCATCACGATCTTGCCCTTGTATTCCGGCTTGAGCAGGTCCTTCCACGACTCCGGCTTCTTCAGCCCCAGCTTGGCGGCTTCCACGGTGTTGAAGCAGATGGCCGAGCCCCACACGTCCATGCCGACCCAGCTCGGCGGCGTGGCGTTGTCGACATACTGTTTGGACAGCTTGTCCAGCCCCTTGGGCGCGTAAGGCTGCAGCATGCCTTCCTTCTCCAGCACCAGCAGTGAGGACACCGCCACGCCCATCACCACGTCGGCCTGCGGATTGGCTTTTTCAGCCAGCAGCTTGGCGGTGATGATGCCGGTGGAGTCGCGCACCCAGCGCAGCTTGACGCCGGGCGTGTCCTGCTCGAACTTCTGCTGGTAGGCCTTGAGCTGGTCGGCTTCCAGCGCGGTGTAGACCGTCAGCGTGGTATCGGCCAGGGCGGAGATGCTGGTCAGGGAAAGGACTGCTGCGTAGAGGTAGGAAGCTGCCTGCATGTCGGTCGCCTTTGAGTTGCGTTGAGTGACGCTGCGCAGCTTACGGGGCCAACATTACAGGCAGTTTACATCTAGACGTCTAGATGTATTTTGGAGATATCACAGCCCGTCGGGCGTGATCTCGATCTGGACGGCATCGCCGCCGAAGCGGGTGATACCGTACTCGATCGGCGTGCCGGCGGCGTCGGCGTACACGCTCTCCACGTACAGCACCGGCTGGTGCCGGCCCTGCTGCAAGGCCTGCGCCACCTCGGCGCGCGGCAGGCGGGCGCTGATGCGGCTGAGCACGCGGTTGAAATCGGTCACGCCCAGACGGGCAAAGGCTTCGGCCGTGCTCTTGCTGCCGCGGTAGACGTCGATGAAGCCGTCGAAGCGCGGCAGCGGAAAATACTGGGTGCAGACGCTGACCACCTTGCCGTCGGCCAGATCGAGCAGTTCGACCCGCAGCACCGGCGCGCCCGCCGCAACCTTGAGCATGTCGGCCACCATCTCGGTGGCCGGCTCGAAATGGCAGGACTGGATGTCGACGTCGCTGACCAGGTGCTGCCGGGCCAGGCTGTGGGAAAAGCGGCTGGACTTGCCCAGCCGGTAGGCGATCATTTCTTCCTGTACGAAGGTGCCGCGCCCGCGCTCGATGCGGACCAGCCCCTTGTTCTGCAGGTTCTGGATCGCCTGCCGCACGGTGTGGCGGTTGACCTGAAAGCGGTCGGCCAGGGTTTGTTCGTTGGGCAGGCGGTCGGTCAGCTGGCGGGAAAGGATCTCCTGGCTGAGCGTGGCTTCGATTTGCAGCCACAGCGGGGTGCCGGCGGGGCGGGTGATGCGCGGGGTCATGGGCTCGAACGGGTTGAATCAATGGGGCGAAACATAGCATGGGGCCGGTTTCGGAAAAACCGGCTCCACAACCTGCCTCGACCGACCCCCGCCTCCTGACCGGCCCGGACGGATGCCGATCACCGCGTTCCGCCCGCCGGCGGCCAACCGCCTTGCGCCGTTTGCGGGCAGCGCCGACAGCGCCTTGCCCGCAGCCTTTCCGGCCACGATGGCGATGGCGGACGGTGTCCGGTCCGCACGGCGGCCGGAACAACCGGCGCGGCCGCGCATCAGGCGGATGACGTGAAACGGCCCGCCCTGATGACCGGGGCGGGCCGTTTGGAACCGGAAAAACCGGACTTACTTCTTGGCAGGCGCGGCAGCCGGTGCGGCGGGGGCCGCCGCCGGGGCGGCAGCCGGCTTCACTTCAGGCGTCTTTTCGCCCTTTTCTTCGGCCTTCTTGGCCACCGGTTTCTTGGCCACATGCTTCTTGGCGGCGTGCTGCTTCACCACCTTCTTGTGGGCTTCCTTCTTGATCTCCGGCTTCTGCACGGCCGGGGCGGCGTCCTTGGCGGCCGGGGCAGCAACCGGAGCAGGGGCGGCAGCCGGCGCCGCCGCAGGGGCGGGAGCGGCCAGGGC
>JASLDQ010000314.1 GCA_030151505.1 Chromobacteriaceae bacterium | reverse complement strand
ACCGAACGCATCCCGAGCTTCGGCAAGGGTCGTGCCGTCTGGTACGTCAACCGCACCGTGCGCGAGGCGCTGCGCCTCGGCATCCTCGAAAAGACCGCCAGCAACCTGTCGTGGGAAACCGTGGCGGGCAAGCGCGTGATGACCTTTGACGACATCCCGGTCCGTCGTGTCGATGCCATCCTCAACACCGAGGCGCGTGTCGCCTAAGCCAAGGAACCCCTCATGATTCTCGACAAGCGCAACGAGTTTGCCGCCGCCACCGCGCTCAATACCGGCGCGGCCGGCACCTACAACATCGGCGACGTGATCGACCTGTCGGTTGCGCGCGACCTGGGCGGAGATGGTGCCCTCTACCTGGTGCTCCAGACCGACACGGCCATTACCGCCGGTGCCTCCGGCACGGTGGCGGTCCAGCTGGTTTCCGATTCGACCGAGACCATCGCCACCGACGGCTCGCAATCGGTCCATTTCAGCACCGGCGCCAAGGCCGTCGGCGCCGGGATTCCGGCCGGCACCGTGCTGGCAGCGATCCAGCTCCCGCTCGAAGGCGGCAAGCCCTATGAGCGCTACCTCGGGCTGCAACAGGTTACCGGCGTCGCCGCCGTTACCGCCGGCAAGATCAACGCCTTCCTGACGCCGGATGTGGCGCGCTGGAAAGCGTATGACTCGCCGTCTCAAGCCTGATAGGGGGTGACGACATGAAAGTGATCGCCAGTGCGGCAGGCTTCTACGGCGGACGCAGGATTCAGGCCGGACAGGAGTTCGACGTTCCCGACGACGAAAGCGGCAGCTGGTTCTCGCCGCCCAATGGCAAGGCGGCTGCGACCGGCTCAGCCCCTTCCGGCCGTCGGGGCGGGAAGAAATCCGAACCGACCACCCTTGCGGACATTACCGCGCAGGATGCCGGCGCCATCGTGGCAACCGGCTCGGCCGAACTGCCGTAACCGACCCACCGAAAGATAAAGACCACGGGGGCCTTGTGCCCCCGTTTGTTTAGGAGGAAGCCCTATGGCCTCCGTAGTCGACATCTGCAATCTGGCGCTGGCTCGTCTCGGTGATGATGCCACCATTGTCAGCATCGACCCGCCAGAAGGGTCAGCACAAGCTGAGCACTGCGCTCGCTTCTACCCTGTGGCGCGCGATGCTTTGCTGGAATCCCACCCGTGGCAATTTGCCGTGCGCCGCACGGTGCTGGCCCCGCTGACGCTGCCGGCTTGGAACTGGCGGTATGTCTACGCCGCACCGAACAACGCACTGCAGCTGCTGGGCGTCCTGCCGACGACGGCAGCCAGCGACGATGAAACCGAGCCGTTCGAAACCGAGAGCGACGACTCCGGCGCCGTGCTGATCCGTACCGACCAGGCCGGCGCCACGTTGCGCTATACCGCGCGCGTGACCGACCCCTCGAAATTCTCCCCGCTGTTCGTCGACGCGCTGGGCTGGCTGCTCGCTTCCCATCTGGCAGGTCCGCTCATCAAAGGGACCGATGGCGCGAAGATAGCCAGCCAGTGCTATGCCAATTTCCGCACCGTGTTCTCGCAGGCCGTCGTGTCCAACGCCAACCAGCGCCACATTGAACCGGATCACACCCCCGACTGGATGAGCGCGAGATAAACCATGTCCACCATGAAGCTGTTGCAACGCTCTTTTGCCGGCGGCGAAGTCACGCCGGAGTTTTTCGGGCGCATCGATGACGCGAAATACCAGTCCGGCCTGGCGACCTGCCGCAACTTCATCCCGGCACCGCATGGCCCGGCGATGAACCGGCCGGGTTTCGCGTTCGTGCGCGAGGTGAAGGACTCCAGCAAACGGGTCCGGCTGATCCCGTTCACCTTCTCCACCACCCAGACCATGGTGATCGAGCTGGGAGCGGGCTATTTCCGCTTTCACACCCAGGGCGGAACACTGATGAATGGCGGTGTGCCCTACGAGATCGAGAACCCCTATGCCGAGGCGGATCTGTTCGACATTCATCACGTCCAGTCGGCGGACGTGTTGACACTGGTCCATCAGAACTATCCGCCGAAGGAGTTGAGGCGCTTGAGTTCGACCAATTGGGTGCTGGCCGAGGTCGTGCTTGGACCTTCTGTCGCGCCGCCTTCCGGGGTCGCCGCGACATCGGCGGGTTACACCTCGGCCAAATACACCTACAAGTACGTGGTGACCGCAATGGATGCCTCCGGCGTGAACGAGTCGGAAGCATCGGCAGTGGCCGAGGCCAAGGGCAATCTGTACGAAACCGGCTGCACGAACACCATCAGTTGGGGGTCTGCAGCGGGCGCAGGCCGCTACAACATCTACAAGCTCCAGGGCGGGCTCTACGGCTACATCGGCCAGACCACCGGGCTGTCGATCGTCGACGACAACATCAGCCCCGACATGTCGAAAACGCCACCGATCTATGACAACGCTTTCAGCGTGGCCGGGCAGGTTCTGTCGGTGCCGGTTACCAACGGTGGCAGCCTCTACAACACCTCAACCGGCGGTGTCGTGACATCAGCATCGGTTGCGCAGTCGGCTGTCTGGAGTTCGCTATCCGGCAATCCTTCCGCCGGCATCTCAGCTGCCGTGGTCGATTTGGCTGGCCGAGGCTCTGGGGCGACCGTTTCGCTGTCATTTTCCTCATCTGGAACAGGAGCGACTGGTAACACATATTGGCGCCTATCCCTAATCACCATTACCAATGGTGGATCAGGGTATGTCAATCCAGCCATCGTCCTGTCTGGTCTGACTCCGACTGGTG
>JASLDQ010000292.1 GCA_030151505.1 Chromobacteriaceae bacterium | reverse complement strand
GCCGACGACTTCGTCACCCAGCCCGCCGGCAATTCGGGGGCACGGCAGGCCTGCGGAGTCATCCGCCTCCGCTGAGCTGCCAGCCGGCGTGAAGAAGCCCCCGGCAAACGCCCGGGGCGTCTTCATTGTTTCGTCACCCAGCGGTCGGCCCCGAACAAGCGCTCGGGCGCCGCCGAGCGCGGCCACCCGGATTCGTCCTTCGGTTCGAGCGGCCTGCGCGCTGGCGTTGGACGCGGTTTCAGTCCCGCTCCCGTGCCGGGTACTGGCCTACCGGCCGCCGTCGGTCAGGCCGGCACGCCCAGAATCACGCTGGACGCCTTGAAGATCGCGGCCGCCCGGACTCCCACGGCCATCCCCAGACTGTTACTGCTCTCGTTGGTGATGATGGCCGCTACCGCGCCGCCGCCGGGCAGTTCGATCACGACCTCAGTGTTGACCGCGCCGGTTTGCAGGCGGGACACCGTGCCGACCAGATGGTTGCGCGCGGAGAAACGCGCCCCCTCCTCGTCCGTCACGATGACGATCGACGACGCCTTGATCATGGCGAAGGCTTCCGCGCCAAGCTCCAGACCGAGATCGGCCCGGCTTTCATTGGTGACGATGGCGACGATCCTTTGCCCGCCGGTCACTTCCAGTTCGATCTCGTCGTTGACGGCGCCCTGCTTGACCCGGACAACCTTCCCGACAAACTGGTTACGCGCGCTGGTCTTCATGGTCATTCTCCGTAGCAATAAGAAATCATCCGCCAGTCCTTCGGCCTGCTGCGCGAGCAGGTCGACGAAGCGGCGATGCTCGCGCTCGATGGTGCCGAAATTCTCCACCAGCTGGCGGCCGCGCCTGGTCAGCCGGGTGCCGCCGCCGCCCTTGCCGCCGGTCAGCCTTTCCACCAGCGGCTCTCCGGCCAGGTTGTTCATCGTGTCGATCGCGTCCCAGGCCGCCTTGTAGCTCATCTTGATGAGCTTGGCCGCCTGGGTGATCGAGCCGCATTCGCCGATCTTGGCCAGCAGGGCGATGTGGTTCGGCCCGCCGAATTTTTCTCCGCCGACCGTCATCCAGACCGAGCCGTGCAGTTCTATTCCTTTGTTCGTGTCCATCTTCTCGCTGTCCATCCGCCGGCTACCCGGGAAAACATGTCTGGAACTGGTCGCAATGGCTGCAGCCCGGCGGGCGCAGGCCGTCGCGGCCTTGCCGTTTTCCCAACTCGGCAAAGATAAACCGCTTCCATTTGATGTTGCGAGTGTTACGCGCAAATAAGGGCTGGAAATAGTGCGCCATCAGCGCCGACACTTCGTCGCGGCCGGACAGCGCCAGGTCGGCCCACAGGTGGCGTCCGCCGAAACTCGCGGCGGCAATGGCGCGGGCCAGCCAGTCAGCCTGTCGCGCCTCAACGTTTGGTGTCTGGTTGGCCCGCAACAGTTCGACCAGCGCGGCGAAGTCGTCAGGCGCGGTGTCGAGCAGCGCCTGGTAATGCGGCTGCGGCATTGCCTCCAGCGGCTCGAGTTCGGGAAAGCAGCTGGCCAGCATGTCGAGCAAGGCCGGCTGGGGCAGGCCCAGCGTCCAGGCGAACAAGGGCAGCTCGCCCTCCTGCGCGTGCCTGAGTACGCCGGCGATCGCCTTGGTCACCAGAGAGGGAATCTGCCCGGCGAGCGGGGGAACGAACGATGCGGTCATGGTGTATGTCCCGGCCGGATGCGGCCATCAAAGATCAGACGGTCAGGCCGGCCTGCCGTACGACGGGCCGGGGGGCATCAACCGTCCCGTCGCGCAGATACAGCACGTCGTCGCCAAACGCGGCCACATCCTCCGGATCGTGGGTGATCAAGATCATCGGGATGCGCAGGCGTTGCTGCAGCTCGTCCAGCTCGCCGCGCATCATCACCCGCAGGGCCGGGTCCAGCGCGGCGAACGGTTCGTCCAGCAAGAGTGCGCGGGGCTGCGCCACCAGCGCGCGGGCGAGCGCCGTGCGCTGGCGCTGGCCGCCGGAAATTTCGTGCGGCAGCTGGTGGGCCAGATGCGACAGATGCAGGGCATCCAGCCAGTAGTCGACCGCTTCGCAGCTGTCGTGGCGGCGCGGATTGAGCCAGCCGCGCTTGAGGCCGAAACCGATGTTCTGCCGCACGGTCAGGTGGGGAAACAGGGCGTAATCCTGAAACAGGTAGCCGACCTGGCGGGCCTGCGGCGCGAGGTTGATCCGCGCGGCGGAATCGAACAGGGTGGTGCCGTCGAGGCGGATATGCCCGCTGTCCGGCCGCGTCAGCCCGGCGATGGCCTTGAGGGTCTGGCTTTTGCCCGAACCGGACGGGCCGAACACCACGATGCGGTCGCTGCCGGAACCGAACCGGACCTGCAGGTGGAAGGTGCGTTTGCCAGAGCGCAGGGTCTGGCGGATGTCGAGATCGAGCCGCATGGGCAGTCCCTTCTATCGATTGGCGATCCGGCCGGGCGCGAGCCGTCCGGCCGCCAGCAGCACGACCACGCAGACCACCGAGGTGATCAGCACCAGCGAGTTGGCGATGTCGTCCTGCCCGGCCTGCACGGCCTCGTAGACAGCCACCGACAGGGTCTGGGTCTTGCCCGGAATGCTGCCCGCCACCATCAGGGTCGCACCGAACTCGCCCATCGCCCGGGCGAAGGCGAGGAAGAGGCCGGCCAGGATGCCGTGCCAGGCCAGCGGCAGCGTGACCCGGAAAAATACCCCGATCTCGGAGACCCCCAGCACGCGGGCGGCCTGTTCGAGCTGGCCGTCGACCAGCTCGAACGCCGCGCGAGCGGGCTTGAACACCAGCGGAAAGGCCACGATCGAGGCCGCGATCACCGCGCCCTGCCAGGTGAAGATCAGGTTGATGCCGAAGCTCTCCTGCAGCCAGATGCCGAGCGGACCGTGCCGCCCCAGGATGACGAGCAGGTAATAACCCAGCACCGTCGGCGGCATCACCATCGGCAGCGTCAGCAGCGTGTCCAGCAACTCCCGTCCGGGAAAGCGGCAGCGCGCCAGCAGGAAACCGACGCCGACCCCGAGCACGAGGTTGATGGCGGTGGCACAGCCGGCAACTTTCAGCGAGAGCGCAA
>JASLDQ010000230.1 GCA_030151505.1 Chromobacteriaceae bacterium | reverse complement strand
CCCGGCGGCGGAAGGCAAGCTCGACCTGCTGGTGGTGCTGGACTTCCGCATGTCCACCACCTGCCTCTATGCCGACATCGTGCTGCCGACCGCGACCTGGTACGAGAAGGACGACCTCAACACGTCCGACATGCACCCCTTCATCCACCCGCTGAGCGAGGCGGTGCAGCCCCTGTGGCAGGCCAAGACCGACTGGGAAATCTACAAGGGCATCGCCAAAAAGTTCTCCGAACTGGCCGGCGGCTACCTCGGCACCCGCAAGGATCTGGTGCTGACCCCGCTGATGCACGACACCCCGCAGGAGTTGGGCCAGGCCTTCGATCCAAAGGACTGGAAGAAGGGCGAGTGCGAACCGGTGCCGGGCAAGACCATGCCGGCGATGACGGTGGTCGAGCGCAATTACGCCGACATTTACCGCAAGTTCACTTCCATCGGCCCGCTGCTGGAAAAGGTGGGCAACGGCGGCAAGGGCATCGGCTGGAAGACCAGCCACGAGGTCGACATCCTGCGCGGCATCAACAAGGTGGTGCTGGACGAGGGGGTGGCCAAGGGCCAGCCGCGTCTGGATACCGCGATCGACGCGGCCGAGATGATCCTGACGCTGGCGCCGGAAACCAACGGCCATGTGGCGGTCAAGGCGTGGGACGCGCTGAGCAAGATCACCGGGCGCGACCATACCCATCTGGCCATCGGCCGCGAGCATGATTCGATCCGCTTCCGCGACGTGCAGGCCCAGCCGCGCAAGATCATCAGCTCGCCGACCTGGTCGGGGCTGGAAAGCGAAGAGGTCAGCTACAACGCCGGCTATACCAACGTTCACGAATACATCCCGTGGCGCACCATCACCGGCCGCCAGCAGTTCTATCAGGACCACAAGTGGATGCGCGACTTCGGCGAGGGCCTGTGCGTGTTCAAGCCCCATGTCGACCTGAAGACCACCGCGGCGGTGCTGGGCAAGCACGGCAACGGCAACAAGGAGCTGGTGCTCAACTTCATCACGCCGCACCAGAAGTGGGGCATCCACAGCACCTACTCGGACAACCTGCGCATGCTGACCCTGTCGCGCGGCGGCCCGCACGTGTGGATTTCGGAAACCGACGCCAAGGCAGCCGGCATTGTCGACAACGACTGGATCGAGGTGTTCAACGCCAACGGCACGCTGACTGCCCGTGCGGTGGTGAGCCAGCGCGTGCCGGCCGGGATGACGCTGATGTACCACGCGCAGGAAAAGATCGTGAACGTGCCGGGGGCGGAAGTCTCGGGCAAGCGCGGCGGCATCCACAACTCGGTGACCCGCGCGGTGACCAAGCCCACCCACATGATCGGCGGCTACGCCCAGCTCTCCTACGGCTTCAACTACTACGGTACCGTCGGCGCCAACCGCGACGAATTCGTGGTGGTGCGCAAGATGAAGAAGGTGGACTGGATGGAAGGCGAGTTGAAGGAGTCGGCCAAGGCGTGAACGCGCCGGCCTAGTCCGGATGGAGGGGGTATCCCTCCGCCGGTCTAGGTCGTGCGACGAATGGTGGCGGTCGGCGGGGCATTGCACACTTGCCCTGCAAGCAACATCCGGCCGCCGCCTTTTCCGCTGGCCCGCATAAGGAATCCGGAATATGAAAATCAGAGCCCAAATCGGCATGGTGCTGAACCTGGACAAGTGCATCGGTTGCCACACCTGTTCCATCACCTGCAAAAACGTCTGGACCAGCCGCGACGGCGTCGAGTACGCCTGGTTCAACAACGTCGAAACCAAGCCCGGCATCGGTTATCCGAAGGACTGGGAAAACCAGGAAAAATGGCAGGGCGGCTGGGTCCGCACCGCCGCCGGCAAGCTGGAGCCCAAGCAGGGCAGCCGGATGAAGATTCTGTCGAACATCTTCGCCAACCCCAATCTGCCCGAAATCGACGACTACTACGAGCCGTTCACCTACGACTACGAGCATCTGCAGAACGCCCCGCTGAGCCAGACTCCGCCGACGGCCCGTCCCGTGTCGGTGATTACCGGCCAGAAGATGGACAAGATCGAATGGGGTCCGAACTGGGAGGACGATCTGGGCGGCGAATTTGCCAAGCGCAGCAAGGACCAGCTGTTCGAAGGCATCCAGAAGGAGATGTACAGCACCTTCGAAAACACTTTCATGATGTATCTGCCGCGCCTGTGCGAGCACTGCCTCAATCCGGCCTGCGTGGCGTCCTGCCCGTCCGGCTCGATCTACAAGCGCGAGGAAGACGGCATCGTGCTGATCGACCAGGACAAGTGTCGCGGCTGGCGCATGTGCGTGTCGGGCTGCCCGTACAAGAAGATTTACTTCAACTGGCAGAGCGGCAAGGCCGAAAAGTGCATCTTCTGCTACCCGCGTATCGAGGCTGGCCAGCCGACGGTGTGCTCGGAAACCTGCGTGGGGCGCATCCGTTATCTGGGCGTGCTGTTGTACGACGCCGACAAGATCGAGGCGGCCGCCAGCGTGGAAAACGAGCAGGACCTGTACGAAGCGCAGCTGGGTTGCTTCCTCGATCCGCATTCGCCGGCGGTACAGGCCGAGGCGCTGAAGCAGGGCGTGCCGCAAGCCTGGATAGACGCGGCGGCCAAGTCGCCGGTCTACAAGATGGCCATGGAGTGGAAGGTGGCTTTCCCGCTGCACCCGGAATACCGCACGCTGCCGATGGTGTGGTACATCCCGCCGCTGTCGCCGATCCAGCCGGCGGTGGAAGCGGGCGTGATGGGGATGAACGGGCTGATCCCGGATACCAAGTCGCTACGCATTCCGGTGCGCTACCTTGCCAACCTGCTGACCGCCGGCAAGGAGGCGCCGATCACGTCCGCGCTGGACCGGATGCTGGCGATGCGCGCGTGGATGCGTTCCAAGACCGTCGACAAGACGGCCGACCACGAGGTGCTGGAACAGGTCGGGCTGACCCCGGCGATGGTGGAGGACATGTACCAGATCATGGCCATTGCCAACTACGAGGACCGCTTCGTGATTCCGTCCAGCCACAAGGAAATGGCGGAGGACAGCTTCAACGAAAAGGGCGCGTGCGGCTTCAGCTTCGGCAACGGCTGCGCCGGCGGATCGAACGAGACCACGCTGTTCGGCTCGCGCAAGAAGGGTTCGGTCATCTTTGTGGACATGCCCAAGTCGCGCAAGCAGCGCGAACAGGCGTAAGGAGGCCCGCCATGTCACTGTTTCCCGTTCTGTCGGCGCTGCTGACCTACCCGAACGAAGCGCTGGTCGACGCCCTGCCGGAAATCGGCGAGGCGCTGGCCGGGCATCCCGAAGCCAAGACGCTGCTGCGGCCCTTGCTGCGCCATCTCGCCCAGCCGGACCTGATCGAGCTGCAGGAAAGCTACGTCGCCACCTTCGACCGCAATCCGAGCCACAGCCTGCATCTGTTCGAGCACATCCACGGCGAAAGCCGCGACCGTGGGCAGGCCATGGTCGACCTGCTGGAGGAGTACAAGAACCACGGCTTCGAGATGACGCCGGACGAGTTGCCGGATTACGTGCCGCTGTTTCTGGAATTTCTCGGCCAAGTGGATGCCGACGAAGCGGGCAAGCTGCTCGGCGACGCCATCCATGTGCTCGCGCACCTGGGCGGCAAGCTCAAGCACAACGGCAGCCCCTACGCCTGCGTGTTCGACGTGCTGCGAGGCATCACCGAAGTGGAACCCCGGCCGCTGGCCGAGCCGCCGGTGCGCGACATGGATGAAATGCTCGAGACCTTTGGCCCCGGCGCCGACGGCACCGAGCCCTTGCTCAAGCCGGCCGCATCCGCCGTCCAGCCGATCAATTTCCAGCCGCGCGGCGCCATGACCCGCCCGGCGGCGTAAAGGAGATAAATCATGGATTACCTGCACCAGTTCCTGTTCGGGATCTACCCGTACATCGCGCTGACCGTGTTCCTGCTCGGCAGCCTGATCCGCTTCGACCGCGAGCAGCAGTCGTGGAAGTCGGATTCCAGCCAGCTGCTGCATCGCGGCTCGCTGCGGACCGGCTCCATCCTGTTCCACGTCGGGGTGATCGGCCTGTTCTTCGGCCACGCGGTGGGGCTGTTGACCCCGCACTGGGTGTACGAGCCTTTTCTGACCGCCGCGCAGAAGCAGGTGGTGGCGATGACCGCCGGCGGCATCATGGGCGGCATCGGCCTGATCGGCATGCTGATCCTGCTCAACCGTCGCTTCGGCAACGCCCGTTTGCGCGCCGTCACCCCGACCCGCGACAAGGTGCTGCTGCCGTGGCTGTTCTTTACCCTGGTGCTGGGGCTGTCCACCATCGCCGCGTCGATACATCACCTCGACGGCTCGGTGATGCTGCTGCTGTGCAACTGGGCGCAGGCCATCGTCACGCTTGACTTCACCGCCGCCAGCTACATCCAGGGCGTCGGCCTGGCCTACAAGCTGCACATCTTCTTCGGCCTGACCTTCTTCCTTATCTTCCCGTTTACCCGGATGGTGCATGTGTGGAGCGGGTTTGGTTCGGTGGGCTATTTGGGGCGGGCCTGGCAGTTGGTGCGGGCACGATGAGTAGTCGTTTATGGTGAAAAAAAGCCAAGCTAACTAGCTTGGCTTTTTTGTGCTCTTGATTACGGGCTGGCTGGTCTGGGGGCGAGCCAAGCATGGCAAAGATGAGGCAAGGTGGTGCGATGAGTCCGGGATTTGCGATTCTTGTTCTTTGTGCCGGTGTGTCCGGGGGCAAGCGGCTGGGCGTCTGATCCCCCGTTTCCTTGGCGAAGACGGCCTTTCCTTGCCTGCGCTGTTTACTGGCTCAATGTCTTCGGGCTTTGCTCAGCAGCTTCTTCAGGATGGCAGGATGTGGATTCGGCAGACTTCACGTGGACGGGGGTATCTTAAAAATCTTGACCAACAAAAAACCCCCGCATGGCGGGGGTTTTGCATCATTGCGCGAGTCGACTCGCGCAATGATTAGAACAGGTGGCGCATGCCGATACCGAACACTTGCGGGTCGGCGCCGGCGCCGAACGAGGAGCCACCAACAGTGCTGTTGGCAACCGACGGAGCAGTCTTGCTCGGGTTCAGGCCGTTGACGGTGAAGTCGACTG
>JASLDQ010000196.1 GCA_030151505.1 Chromobacteriaceae bacterium | reverse complement strand
GCACCGACGCCGCTACGTGCCAGCGCTTCGGCCGCCCAGCTGCCGACGCCGCCGATGCCGATCACGCAGACGCGGGCGGCGCGGATGCGGGCGGCGGGATCGTCGCCGTAGAGGCGGGCAATGCCGCCGAAGCGGCGGTCGAGATCGGGAGAGGTCATGGCGGTGGGCAAGCGCTTGAAAAAGCGGGGGATATTACCGCCCCCGGCCGCCGCTGACAAAGGTGCCGGGACGAAGGGCTCCGGCATGGTGCTTGATGCAGGCCAACGCGCCGCACCATGCGAATGGCGTAGACTGTCGGACATCGACAACCGACTCAAGGAGCCCACCATGACCGCCTTCCGCATCGCCATCATCGGCGCCGGCGAAACCGGCACCCCTCTGCTGCAACAACTGCTGGCCGCCCCTTTCGTCACCGTGACCGGCATCGCCGACCTCGACCTCAACCAGCCCGGCATCCGCCTCGCGCGCGAATGCGGCGTGCCGGTGACCCAGGACTTCACCGAACTGGCGCGCGACCAGTCGGTCGACATTCTGATCGACGTGACCGGCGCCCCGGCCGTGCGCGAAACCCTGCGCCGCCTGATGCAGGAAACCGGCAACGACCACACGCTGATCATGCACGAACGCATCGCGCTGTTGATGACCTCGCTGTCGGCCGGCGAACTGCGCCAGCCCAAGCACGACGATCTGGAATACGCCTGACTGTCGATGGTTGACGGCCCGAACGGAACCGGGCGACGGAACCGGGCGGACATCCGCCCAGCCGGCCTTCACGGCGTACGGCTATACACCCGCAGGCCCGACGCGATCCGCACCTTCCAGTGCTGCCCGCCAGTTGCCGACGATCGCGTGGATCGCGCCCTTCCGCCGCCACTCCCCTGGAGTCATGCAGACCCGCCCGCCCTGGCTGAGCGCCGGCAGGCGGGTCTTGACCTCTCCGCCCTCGTCCCGGCAGCGGCACACCGCAATGTTCCAGCGGCACTGCACGAGCCGCCTGCGGTCACCGGACTGTTCGACCCCGTCCGCCAGTGCGCGCGCCGGAGATGCTGCTTGACCTGCGCCGGACACCGTTTCTCACCCAAAATTGACTTGCAATACACACCGTTCAATTGCAAAAGCAAGGCGCCGATCCAATAGTGAGGACGGACAGCCGCTCTGCCAGGAAGCAGCAGTGATAGACTGCCGGCAAATGACAATTCACTTTTTAAGGGCTTTATGCGCGCAGTGAACAGCCGGGAAAGAGGGTTTACGCTAGTCGAAATGGCCGTGGTCTTGGTCATCGTCGGGATATTGCTCTCCGGACTCACCGGGCTAGCCAAATCCTGGATGAAGCTCGCCAATATCAAGCAGACGAAAATGCAGATCCAGACCGTCGTGAACACGGTGATGGCGCTGACTGCGGCAAACAACGCCCTGCCCAACAAGACGACATTGAGTGCAGCGCTGCAGCCCGATCAACTGACCGATGCCTGGGGTCGGCCCATCCGCTATGCCTTCAATGGCGGGCTGGATACGTTGAATGTGCGCACCCTGTGCGGCCTTGGCACGCCTACGACCCCACCGCCTGCGTGGACCATCAAAGACTGCCAGGCGACCAGTTGCCAAGACGTCAACAATGTTGCCTTCGTGGTGATGAGCGCCGGCGAAAACCGCTCGCGGCAGGTGTTCGCCACTTTCGGCGACAGCACCGCCAAGCAGGCAACCCCGATCGCCACGGAAACCCTGCCGGCGCGTGGAGCCTCCACGCCGGCGGTGAGCGGCGAAAACGGCCTGCCCAGCAGCGACACGGGCTTCGACGACCTGATCTCCGCCGTCACACTCTCGCAGCTGCAGGCCCAGCTGAGTTGCGCCGCCCTGAACGCCGCAGATCAGCTCAGCCAGGCCGGTTCCGGATCCGGAACTAGTTGCGTCTGCAAGAACCCCGGCGGCAACGGCAGCAAGCCGCCAGATGCCAACGGCAGCTGCAGCAGCTACGGCAACGGCAGCAACTGGATCCTGTCTTGCTCCTGAGCACGGTGCCCCCGCTCCGGCGGCGTGCCCCCAAGCCAACGGCTGCCTGCAGGCGGCCGTTGGCTTGACCCGTATGGATAGACCGTGTCGCCTCCCTCTGGCCAGTCCGCACCCGGTCGGCCACCGCCATCACCCCGCCGCTGGCTACAGCGCACAGTCGTAACGATCGTCACGCCGCCGCGCCCGGATGGCCGGACAAAAAAAAGGGGGGCGCAGGCCCCCCTTTCGTTTCCTGGCCGGTCGACTGACCGACCTGTCACCCGCCGCCGCTTACCAGTGCGTATCGCGGTCCGGCGTGGCGGAGATCTTGTGCAGCGACAGGTCCGCGCCGTTGAACTCTTCCTCTTCGCCCAGCCGCAGTCCCACCGCCCGCTTCAGCGCTCCGTAGACCAGCCAGCCGCCGGCGAACGCCACCAGCACGCCCAGCGCGGTGCCGAGCAACTGCGATACCAGACTGACATTGCCCAGACCGCCCAGCGCCGTCTGACCGAAGATGCCGCAGGCGATCCCGCCCCACACCCCGCACAAGCCGTGCAGCGGCCACACCCCCAGCACGTCGTCGATCTTCCAGCGGTTCTGGGTAACGGTGAACAGGCTGACGAACAGCGCGCCGGCCACTCCGCCGACCACCAGCGCCCCCAACGGATGCATCACGTCGGAACCGGCGCACACCGCCACCAGCCCGGCCAGCGGGCCGTTGTGGGTAAAGCCGGGATCGTTGCTGCCGCGCCACTGCGCCACCAGCGTGCCGCCGACCATCGCCATCAGCGAGTTCAGCGCCACCAGCCCGGAAATCCCCTCGACCTTCTGCGCGCTCATGACGTTGAAGCCGAACCAGCCGACGATCAGGATCCACGCTCCCAGCGCCAGAAAGGGAATCGACGACGGCGGATGGGCGGACACCATGCCGTCCTTGGTATAGCGGCCGCGACGCGGTCCCAGATGCAGCACCGCCGCCAGCGCAATCCAGCCGCCGACTGCATGCACCACCACCGAGCCGGCGAAATCGTGGAACGGCGCGCCGAAGGCGTGGGTCAGCCAGTCCTGCACGCCGAAGTGGCCGTTCCAGGCGATGCCCTCGAAGAAGGGGTAGACCAGCCCGACCAGCAGCGCGGTGGCGGCGGTCTGCGGGTGCAGCTTGGCCCGCTCGGCGATGCCGCCCGACACGATGGCGGGAATGGCGGCGGCGAAGGTGAGCAGGAAGAAGAATTTCACCAGTTCGTAGCCGTGGTGGGCGGTCAGCGCCCCGGCCGACGAGAAGAAATTGACGCCGTAGGCGACGGTGTAGCCGACGGCGAAATAGGCGACCGCCGACACGGCGAAGTCGGACAGGATTTTCACCAGGGCGTTGACCTGGTTCTTTTTGCGGACGGTGCCGAGTTCGAGAAAGGCGAAACCGGCGTGCATGGCCAGCACCATGATCGCGCCGAGCAGGATAAACAGCACGTCGCCGGGAGTGGGGGAGGGAGTCATTATCGGGATTCTTTCTTGTGGTGCATTCAAAAACTGAATGCACCACAAGCAAACATGATGCCGGCCCGCCTGCCCCGGGCATCCTGCGTGCTACGGCGCGGGTTTGCCTCGCGCCGTAGCACCCGCAGCGGGCATCGCCACGCCGCGAAGCCGCCCAAAAATAGCGCATGCCCCACGCGGGGCGCACCAGTTTGGCGTCACGGCCGACGTTTGTCGGGCCGCGCCGCATCGGAGAGGGGGTGGCCTAGATTACAAGAGCGGCCATCCTCCGGTGGCGCGCCGCTTTTTTCGAGGAGACTCTGCCGATGCCAACGCTGAACTTCGACCTGAACGTCGACAAGCACAACAAGGCCACGCTGGTGATCGAATGCCCCGCCTGCAAGCGGGAAATTCCCCGTCACCTGTCCGTGCTCACGCCGGACAGCGTCGTCGCCTGCGAATGCGGCACGACGATCGGGCTGACCGGGCGCGATCTCGACCGGGCCCGGCAACTGTACGAGAGCACGCTGCGCAGCGACGGCTCGGCTTGACAGCCCGCCCGCCGCTCTCCACCATCGCCGCCCTCCACCGCATCCCCGGCTTTGCCCTATGCCACGCGCCGACCTTGTCCTGACCGAACGGGGGCTTGCCCCTTCCCGCACCGCCGCCCAGCGGCTCATCGACGCCGGTCGCGTTCACGTCGAACGCCACGGCCGGACCCTGACCGTGAAGAAAGCCAGCGAATCGCTGCAGGCCGACGACACCATTCACGTCACCCCCGCTGAAGCCGACCGCTACGTATCGCGCGGCGGACTGAAGATGGCCGGTGCGCTGGCGGCCAGCGGCGTCGACCCGGCCGGGCTGTCGGTGCTGGACGTGGGCATTTCCACCGGCGGATTCAGCGACTGCCTGCTGCAGGCGGGCGCGGCGCGGGTGGTCGGCGTCGACGTCGGCCACGGCCAGCTGGCCGGCCGGCTGGCCGCCGATGCACGGGTGACGCTGTTCGAGGGCGTCAACGCGCGGGCACTCGACCATGCACTGCTGCGCACGGCCAACGGCGGCGATTTCGACCTGATCGTCTGTGATGTGTCGTTCATCTCGCTGACTCTGGTGCTGCCGTCGGCGCTGCCGCTGCTCAAGCCCGGCGGCCGGCTGCTGAGTCTGGTCAAGCCGCAGTTCGAGGTCGGGCGCGAGGGCATCGGCGGCGGCGGCATCGTGCGCGACAGCCGCCTGTACGCCGGGGTACGGGACAAGATCGTCACCGCGTGCGAAACTGCGGGCCTGAGCGTGCTCGGCTGGTTCGACAGCCCGATCGAGGGCGGTGACGGCAACCACGAGTTCTTCATTCACGCGATCCGGCACGGCTGAACGCCGCCAGCGGCGGCAGGCGCAGCCCCGGCCGCCGGACGCCATCGCCCCAGTCCTGACTAGCGGATGGCGCGGTGAAGGTGTCCGCCCGCCGCGCGATGCTTCCAGAAAGCCCGCGCCGCCCCGCGGCACCGCGTCCCGCTGACGGGGTCCGACGGCACCGCCGTGGATCTGGCGCGCACTCCGGCGTAGCCCGCAGGCTAGCGCCCCGGTTCCTCGCCAGCCACGCGATCGGCATGGCCGAGCGGCTTGTCCGGCCACAGCGCGTCGCGCACCCGCCGTTTCAGTTCGGCCGCATCGGGAAAACCGCCGTCGGCCTTGCGTTCCCACACCACCGTCTCACCCGCCGTCACCACGAAAATCCCACCGGTGCCGGGTATCAGTGCTACCTCGCCCAGTTCTTGCTCGAAGCTCGACAGGAGCTCCTGCGCCAGCCAGCCGGCGCGCAGCAGCCAGCGGCATTGCGTACAATATTTAATCGAGATGCGTGGTTTGATCAGAGTGGACATGACGATCTTTCTGGGGTTGGACGGGCAATCGAACACGGTCGGGCGGCGCTGGCCCGCCCTGGCGCTGGCGCTCGGCCTCCTGCTGGCAGCGCCGGCCAGTTTGGCGGCGGTGCAGGCCTACCGCTGCGAGCACGGCGTGCGCTTCACCGTGCGGCCGCTCGCGCCGGATGCGGCCGGCCTGCCCCGCGTCGACCTGCGCTTTCGCGGCAAGCACTACCAGCTGACGAAAGCGCCGGGCATCGCCGGCACGCTGATGCAGAACGAGGTGCTGGCGTGGCACCGCCGTCACGACGCCAGCCGGCTCTACTGGCGCGACGGCCAGCGCCTTCTGGACCACGACTGCGAGGCGGTCAGGTAAAAACCGCCGAACCGGGCGATAATGCCGGATTGTATTTCACGGCAGGCCGCCCGCAGGGGGCTTGCCGGCATTCTGGAAAAATCCCCATGGAAGAAAAAATCCGCCTGTCCAAACTGATGGCCGAACGCGGCCTGTGTTCGCGCCGCGAGGCCGACAGCTATATCGAGAAGGGCTGGGTCAAGGTCGACGGCGTGGTGGCGGAGCTGGGGCTGAAAGTGCTGCCGAGCCAGACCGTCACGCTCGATCCGCGTGCCAGCCGCTCGCAGGAGGAGCGCGTCACCATCCTGATCCACAAGCCGGTCGGCTATGTGTCGGCGCAGGCCGAGCTAGGCTATCCGCCCGCCGCCAGCCTGATCGTGCCGGAACGGCGCTGGGAAGAGGACCCGAGCCGCCTGCGCTTCAGCCGCGAGCATCTGCGCGGACTGGCGCCGGCCGGCCGGCTCGACATCGACTCGACCGGGCTCTTGGTGCTAACCCAGGACGGCCGTATCGCCAAGACCATCATCGGCGAGCAGTCGGAGGTGGAAAAGGAATACCTGGTGCGGGTGGACGGCCAGCTGTCGCCCGAAGGACTGCGCCTGCTCAACCACGGGCTGGAACTGGACGGCCAGCGCCTGCTGCCGGCCAAGGTGTGGTGGCAGAACCGCGACCAGCTGCGCTTCATCCTCAAGGAAGGCAAGAAGCGCCAGATCCGCCGCATGTGCGAGCTGGTCGGCCTCAAGGTGGTCGGCCTCAAGCGCATCCGCATCGGCAACATCATGCTCGGCAACCTGCCGCAGGGGCAATGGCGCTATCTGGCGCCGGACGAGCGCTTCATCTGACCGAGGCGGCGGCGGAGCCACGGATCGGTCCCGGTTGTGCCGGGTCAACACCGGTCTTCGCCAACGCGCTATGCTGACCGGTACCGCCTTCCATCCCCAGCAAGGAGCCCACCATGTACCGCCGCATTCTGGTCGCCGTCGACGGAAGCGACTGCTCGCGCGCAGCCTTCGACGACGCGCTGCGCCTCGCCAAACAGCTCAACGTTGCGCTGCACCTGCTCACGGTCGTCAACCTGTACGACTTCGTGTTTGAAGAAGCCGGCCAGCGCGACGAAAACCGGCTGCGCCTGATGGCCGAAAAGGCCGCCCAGACCACCCAGGCGCCAATGATCGAAGCCGCCCGGCTCGACGGCGTGGAAACGCAGGCGGACTGGAAACCGGTCTGGGGCGGCGGCGACCTCATCGCCCGCGAAATTGCCGTGCAGGCCGACGCGGTCGATGCCGACCTCGTAGTGCTCGGCACCCATGGGCGCACCGGGCTCAAGCACCTGCTGATCGGCAGCGTGGCCGAGACGGTGCTGCGCATCATCGACCTGCCGGTACTGCTGCGGCACGACAAGGACGATCTCTGAGCGACCGCCCGGTATCGCCCGACAAAAACGCCAGACGTGTATCCGTCTGGCGTTTTTTGTTGGCGGCGGTGGAAGCGGTCAGCAGGACAGCGCGGGTGGATCATGCCGCGCACCACGGTCGGCGGGCTCAACCACCGATCCGGCCCCGGACTTGGCTTCGCCATCACCGGACTTGGCTGGCTCGACCTCCCGGGCCGTAAAAGAAGGAAGAAGCAGGCGACGATGTAAGCGCCGGCACCTCGGACACCGTATGAACCACATCGTTTCCGGTTAAGGGCGGGCGGGATAGCCGCCCGGTTCGCCCGGCCGCACGCGACTCGCCGCCGGCACGCCGGCTACTACACATGGGCGGTGATACGGCTATCGGGGTAGCGATCATCCGAAGCAATCCGGCATCGCTTTCATCGTTGGAGTTCATGCGCGGCAGCAGGCCGTCGCCGCGCAGTAGCGGTGAAGGGCGAAGGTGGGGAGCGTGAGCATGGCGGCGATCTCCACGGTTGGCGGTCGCCGTTCCGGCTGCCAGTTGGGGAGGCAGGCAATCCATCCCGAACTCCGGCGGTTGATTGCCGCAACCGCCGTCACTGGCGCAGGCTTACTCGCCCAGTGCCGCCAGCAGTTCGGCCTGGTGCTCGTGGCTCAAGGCGTCGACCAGCTCGCCCATGTCGCCGGCCATCACCGCGTCGAGCTTGTACAGGGTCAGGTTGATGCGGTGGTCGGTGACGCGACCCTGCGGGTAGTTGTAGGTGCGGATGCGCTCGGAGCGGTCGCCCGAGCCGATCAGGCTCTTGCGCTCGGCCGCTTCCTTCTGCTGCTGCTCGCGCCGCTGCACGTCGGCGATGCGGGCGGCCAGCACCGCCAGCGCGCGCGCCTTGTTCTTGTGCTGGCTGCGGTCGTCCTGGCATTCGACCACGATGCCGGTCGGCAGGTGGGTGACGCGCACGGCCGAGTCGGTCTTGTTGATGTGCTGGCCGCCGGCGCCGGAGGCGCGGTAGGTGTCGATGCGCAGGTCGGCCGGATTGAGGTTCACCTCCTCCAGCTCGTCCGCTTCCGGCATCACCGCCACGGTGCAGGCCGAGGTGTGGATGCGGCCCTGGGTCTCGGTGGCCGGCACGCGCTGGACGCGGTGGCCGCCCGACTCGAACTTGAGGCGGGAATACGCGCCGAAGCCGACGATGCGAGCGATGACTTCCTTGTAGCCGCCCAGATCGTTCTCGCTGGCCGACACGATCTCGACCTGCCAGCGCTGCTGCTCGGCGTAGCGGGTATACATGCGCAACAAGTCGGCCGCGAACAGCGCCGCCTCGTCGCCGCCGGTGCCGGCCCGCACCTCGAGGAAGATGTTCTTCTCGTCGTTGGGGTCCTTCGGCAGCAGCAGTTTCTGCAGCTCGACGTCGAGCGCCGTCATGCGCGTCTCGGCGTCGTCGATCTCGGCCTCGGCCAGCTCCTGCATTTCCGGATCGTCCAGCATCTCGCGCGCGGTGGCGATGTCGACCTCGGCCTGGCGATAGGCGAGGAACTGCTCGACCACCGGGGTCAGTTCGGCGTGTTCGCGGGTCAGCTTGCGAAAGGTGTCGAGGTCGGCGGTGGCGTCCTCGGTGGAGAGGAGACGGGTCACCTCGTCCAGCCGGTCGGCCAGGCCGGCCAGCTTGTGGGCGATGGAAGGTTTCATGGTTCAGTCGGGATGGAGATCGTAGAGGCGCGACACGGCGTCGATCATCCGGTCACGCTCGTCACCGCGCGAGGAGGACAGCGCGGCGGTGGGCGGGTGCAGCAGTTTGTTGGTGAGTTGCACCGACAGCGATTCCAGCACGTCGGCCGGATTGTCGCCTCGCTCCAGCCGCTTCTGCGCGGCCTCGAGCGCATGGCGGCGCACCCGATCGCCATGGTCGCGCAGCGCTCGCACCACCGGCACGGCGCTGCGGCCGTCGATCCAGTCGAGGAATTCGCGGGTCTTGTCGGCGATGATGACTTCGGCGGCGGCGGCGGCCTGGCGGCGTTCCTCGCGGCCGGCGTCCACCACCGCGGCGATGTCGTCGACGGTGTAAAGGAACACGTCGTCGAGCGTTTCCACTTCCGGTTCGATGTCGCGCGGCACGGCCAGGTCGAGCATGAACATCGGCCGGTGGCGGCG
>JASLDQ010000146.1 GCA_030151505.1 Chromobacteriaceae bacterium | reverse complement strand
GAACGAGGCGAACACCGACAGCACGACACCCTTGGACACACTCGCTCCGGATCATCAAACTGATAAAGGGCCGCCAGTATAGAGAGCCGCAAAGAAATGAAATCCCGATAAATACGACTAATCCGGGAAAATTTATCGTTTCATAATCAAAAATGAAAAAACGGCTACAGCAATCCTCATGAGCACTTTTCAGCCCGACCGGCACGATTTCCTGATCCTCAATGTCCTGCAGGAAGACTGCACCATTCCGCTGCGCGAACTGGCGGAAAAAGTCCACCTGTCGGTGGCGACCTGCCAGCGGCGCATCGCCCGGTTGCGCGCCTCCGGCGTGCTGCTCAAACAGGTCGCCATCGTCGACCGCAAGCGGGTCGGCCGTCCCCTGACCGTATTCGTGTCGGTGGAGCTCGCCGCCCAGAACGATGCGCTGCTGCGCCAGTTCGAATCGAAAATGCAGGGTGAGGCGGACGTGATGGCCTGCTACGAGATTTCCGGCGAAGCCGACTTCCTGTTGATCGTCAATTCGCCATCGATGGAGGCGTTCCACGCCTTCACCCGGCGGGTGTGCACGTCGGACAATAACGTGCGCAATTTCAAGAGCAGCTTTGCGATGAACTGCACCAAGTTCGAGACTCGCATTCCGCTCGACATTCCACGGGACGAAGGCTGAACCGGCACGGTCCGCCACCCGTCGGACCTCACGGCTTGGCCATTTCCGTGCCGGCCGGTTTACATTGACCTTATCCGCCTCTCAGGACGCCATCATGTCCCTTCCCTCTTCCGTCGCCGCCGGCACGCTCAGGCAGATTCCTTCCAGCGTCTGGATGCTCGGTTTCGTCAGCCTGCTGATGGACGTGTCGTCCGAAATGATCCATAGCCTTCTGCCGCTCTTCATGGTGACAACGCTCGGCGCCAGCGCCTTGATGGTCGGCGTGATCGAGGGACTGGCTGAAGCGACCGCGCTGATCGTGAAAATCTTCTCCGGCGTGCTGAGCGATTACCTGGGCCGTCGCAAGGGATTGGCGCTGCTGGGCTATTCGCTGGGGGCCTTCACCAAGCCCCTGTTCGCGCTCGCCCCTTCGGCCGGCGTCGTGTTGGCCGCCCGCCTGATCGACCGGGTCGACAAAGGCGTGCGCGGTGCCCCGCGCGACGCGCTGGTGGCCGACATCACCCCGCCAAACCTGCGCGGGGCGGCGTTCGGCCTGCGCCAGTCGCTCGACACCATCGGCGCCTTTGTCGGCCCCCTGCTCGGAGTCGGGCTGATGCTGCTGTGGCACGACGACTTCCGCGCGGTGTTCTGGGTCGCGGTGGTGCCGGGACTGCTGGCGGTCGGGCTGCTGCTGTTCGGCGTGCGCGAGCCCGAACCGGCGATGCGGGAAAAACGCGGCAACCCGCTCAGCCGCGCCAGTCTGCGCCGGCTGGATTCGGCCTATTGGTGGGTGGTCGGTCTGGGCACCGTCTTCACCCTGGCGCGCTTCAGCGAGGCATTTCTGGTGCTGCGCGCGCAGCAGGTAGGGATCGCACTGGCACTGGTGCCGCTGGTGATGGTGGCGATGAACGTGGTCTATGCCGCCACCGCCTACCCTTTCGGCAAGCTCTCCGACCGCTGCAGCCACGGTCTGCTGCTTGCCGGCGGACTGGCGACCCTGATTGCGGCCGACCTGATGCTGGCAATCGACGGACACTGGAGCACGGTACTGCTGGGGGTGGGATTGTGGGGAATCCACATGGGGATGACTCAGGGACTGCTCGCCGCGATGGTGGCGGCCACCGCGCCGGCCGAGCTGCGCGGCACCGCCTTCGGCCTGTTCAACCTGCTGTGCGGTGTGGCGATGCTGGTCGCCAGCGTGGTCGCCGGCGCCTTGTGGGACCAGTACGGTGCGTCGCTCACCTTCCTCGCTGGCGCCGGTTTCTGCGTGCTAACCCTGCTGGTGCTGCTCTTGCGGCGCCGGCCGGCAACGGGTTGAGTCCGGCGGCCAGCCCGCCAACCTGCCCCCCCATCCGGCCGCCTTCCAGCGCGGCCCTTGCACTTGAACGAAGCGGCCGCCACTCCCGCCCTTGGCGACCCAATACCGACAGCCATAAAAAACGCGCCTCTTCAAGAGGCGCGTTTTTTATTTGGGTGACAGGGTTGGCCGGCAAGACACCGCGGCTCGGGTTCTCGAGGACCAGCCCCCTGGCGGAGCACGGAGAACTCGTCCCGGCTTCCCCTCCCCGCTGGCTCAGGCCGACAGACTGGCCGACAGATCGGCAATGATGTCGTCTACATGCTCCAGCCCGACCGAGATCCGGATCAGCCCTTCCACCACGCCGGCGGCTTCCCGCACCTCGGCGGAGAGGCGGCCGTGGGTGGTGGTGGCCGGATGGGTGATGGTCGACTTGACGTCGCCGAGGTTGCCGGTGCGCGAGATCAGCTCGACGCCGTCGATCAGTTTCCATGCGGCTTCGCGCCCGCCCTTGACCACGAAGGTGACGATGGCGCCGCCGGCTTTCTGCTGCCGCTGCGCCAGTTCGTGCTGCGGGTGGCTGGGCAGGCCCGGGTAATAGACTTTTTCCACGGCCGGATTGGCTTCCAGCCACTGCGCGAGCCTGAGTGCGTTGGCGCACTGGCGCTCCATCCGCACATGCAGGGTTTCCAGGCCGCTCATCAGCACCCAGGCGTTGAAGGCAGACAGGGTCGGACCGGCGGTGCGGACGTACAGGTAGATCGGTTCGATCAGCTTGTCGGTTCCGACCACCGCGCCGCCCAGCACCCGGCCCTGGCCGTCGAGGAACTTGGTGGCGGAATGCACGACCAGATCGGCGCCGAATTCGAGCGGCTTTTGCAGCGCCGGCGAACAGAAGCAGTTGTCGACGGCCAACAGTGCGCCGGCGGCATGGGCGATTTCGGCGACCGCGCGGATGTCGGTCAGCTCGGTCAGCGGATTGGACGGCGTTTCGAGGAAATACAGCTTGGTATTGGGCTGTGCGGCCGACTGCCACGCGGCCAGGTCGGTCGGGGCGACGAAGGTGATACCGATGCCGAAGCGCGGCAGCAGGGTCGACAGCATGTTGTAGGTTGCGCCGAACAGGCTCTTGGATGCGACGACATGGTCGCCGGCCGCGAGCAGGCTGAAGATGACGGCGTGGATGGCCGCCATGCCGCTGGCGGTGGCGATGGCGCGCTCTCCGCCCTCGAGGGCCGCGAGACGCTGCTGGAAAGCATCGACGGTCGGATTGGTGAAGCGCGAGTAGGTAAAGCCTTCCACCTCGCCGGCGAACAGCTGGCGGGCGTCCTCGGCGGTGTCGGTGGTGTAGCTGGAGGTCAGGAAGACCGGCAGGCTGTGTTCGTTGAAATGGGTTTTTTCCCGCCCGGCACGGATGGCGAGCGTTTCGGAGTGCAGTTGGGATTTCATGCTGGCGGACAATCTGGACGACAAGGGATGCTGACATGGTAATAAAAAACGCGCCGGGTGGCGCGTCCATTTAAGCATGAGCTTATGCTCACAGCGACTGGGCAATCACCCGTCCCAGCGGCACCAGCCGGCCATGGAAAAAGTGCCCGGCCCCCGGAAAAACCACCACTGGCAGCCCCTGCGGGCGCGCCCAGTTAAGCACGTTGGACAGCGGAACCACCTCGTCCTCCTCGCCGTGCACCACCAGCGTGTCGGCCGGTACCTCGGCCGGAATCGGCACCGGGTATTTGCCGACGGCCGCCCCCAGCAGGATCAGCTTATCCGCCTCGATCCGGGCGCGAGTATGGGCGGCGACGTAGCCACCGAAAGAGAAGCCGGCCAGCACCAGCGGCAGATCGCCATGCTCGCGCCGGGCATGCGCGACCACGGCCAGCACGTCGTCAACCTCGCCGCGACCGAAGTCGTGCTCGCCCTCGCTGTTGCCGACGCCGCGCAGATTGGGGCAATAGGCGATGTAGCCCTTGCCTGCCAGCGCCTTGGCGCAGGTCTGCACCACCTTGTTGGTGTTGGTGCCGCCCTGGGTCGGATTGGGATGGCAGACCACGGCAATGCCGGTGATCCCGCCCTGCGGCGCGACCACGATGGTGTCGAGCGCGCCGACCGGGCCGGCGATCTGGATGGAGGAATGGGCTTTAAGCATGGTCGGGCAGCTTCAGGCGTTCGACCACGCGGCCGTTGAGCAGGTGCTCGTGGATGATTTCGTCGATGTCGTCGCGGTCGATGAAGGTGTACCAGGTTTCATCCGGGTAAACCACCAGCACCGGGCCGAAGTCGCAACGATCCAGACAGCCGGCTTTCTGCACCCGCACCTTGCCGGCGCCCTTGAGGCCGAGCGCGGCGATGCGATCCTTGGCGTAGTCAAGCAGTTCGCTCGCGCCGCGGTTGTTGCAGCAATCCTTGCCCGGATCGCGCTGGTTGGTACAGAAGAAAACGTGGTGTTGGTAGTAGCTCATGTCTTGTTCCAGCGTCAAACGTCAGAAGGAAGGGACCGCTCGCTCTTACTCGCTGGCAGCCCAGCCGCCGCCCGCGCCGAGCGCAGCGTTTTCGAAGCGCGAGTAGTGACCGATGAACGTCAGGCGCACGGTGCCGGTCGGGCCGTTACGGTGCTTGCCGATGATGATCTCGGCCAGCCCCTTGTCGGGCGAATCCGGGTTGTAGTACTCGTCGCGGTACATGAAGATGATCAAGTCGGCATCCTGTTCGATGGCGCCGGATTCGCGCAAGTCGGACATCATCGGCCGCTTGTTGGGGCGCTGTTCGACCGAGCGGTTGAGCTGCGACAGTGCGATCACCGGCACGGCCAGCTCGCGCGCCAGACTCTTCATCGAGCGCGAGATTTCCGAAATTTCCGCCGTGCGGTTCTGCTGGCCGCCACCGCTGCTGGAGCCGCTCATCAGTTGCAGGTAGTCGATGACGATCAGGCCGAGCTTGCCGCCGAACTGGCGCGCCAGCCGGCGCGCGCGGGCGCGCAGTTCCAGCGCGGTCAGGCCCGGGGTTTCGTCGATGTAGATCTTGGTTTCGGCCAACTGCCCCAGCGCGTGGCTGAATTTCTGCCAGTCCTCGTCGTCGAAACGGCCGGTGCGCAGCTTGTGCTGGTCGAGCCGGCCGACCGAACCGATCATCCGGGTCGCCAGCTGGGCGGCCGGCATTTCCATCGAGAACACCGCCACCGGCAGGCCGGTTTCGATGGCGACGTTCTCGGCGAGGTTCATCGAGAACGCGGTTTTACCCATCGACGGACGGCCAGCGACGATGATGAGGTCGCCCGGCTGCAGGCCGGAGGTCTTTTCATCCAGATCGACGAAGCCGGTCGGGATGCCGGTCACTTCGTCCGGATTCTCGCGACTGTAGAGCATGTCGATCTTCTCGGTGACCTCCTGCAGGATCTCGGGCATCGCCAGAAAGCCCTGCTGGTTCTTGGCGGTGCTCTCGGCAATCTTGAACACCTTGCCCTCCGCCTCGTCGAGCAACTGGGCGGCGTCGCGCCCCATCGGCTTGAAGGCCGATTCGACGATCTCGGTGCCGACCGTCACCAGCTGGCGCATGATCGAGCGTTCGCGCACGATTTCGCCGTAGCGGCGGATATTGGCCGCGCTCGGCGTGTTCTGTGCCAGCGTGGCGAGATAGGACAGGCCACCGACCTCGTGGATGTCGCCGGTGCTTTCCAGCCGCTCGGACACGGTAATGACGTCCGCCGGACGGCCTGAGTCGATCAGTTTGGAGATCGAACGCCAGATCAGGCGGTGATCCTGCCGGTAAAAATCGCCTTCGCTGACGAGGTCGGCGATTTTTTCCCAGGCGGTATTGTCGAGCAGCAGCCCGCCCAGCACCGACTGCTCGGCATCCACTGAATGCGGCGGGACGCGCAGTTCAGCGAAGGTCGGATCGACGGAGGAATCCTGAGTGGGGGCTTGATCGCGGTAGTCGGACATGGAGGCCTGATGCAGGGCGGCGAGGCGATGGCGCACCGCCGCAGGGTGAAATCGGGAACGGGATTCTAACAGTTCTGGCCGGCGACGTAGCCGCTGGACCACGCCCACTGGAAGTTGTAGCCGCCGAGCCAGCCGGTCACGTCGACGACTTCGCCGATGAAGAACAGCCCGGGCACATGGCGCGCCATCATGGTCTTGGACACCAGATCGCGGGTATCGACCCCGCCACGAGTGACTTCGGCTTTCTTGTAGCCTTGGGTGCCGTTGGGGCGAATGTGCCAGCCATGGACGGCGGCAGCCACTTGCGCGAGCTCCCTGGGGTTGTACTGCCGCATCGGCCGGTTGGGAAGCTGGCGCTCGAGCCATGACTGGGCAAAGCGCTTGGGCCACAGTTCGGCCAGGACGGTGGCGAGCTGCCTGTCGCTGCCGGCGTGCTGTTGCAGCAGTGTCTCGGCATTGCCGGCCGGCCACAGGTCCAGCGCGATCTCCTCACCCGGTCGCCAGTACGACGACACCTGCAGGATGGCCGGCCCGCTGACGCCCTTGTGGGTGAACAGGGCATTTTCGCGAAAGGCCGCGCCGCGGCGGGCAGTAGCTTCAACATCGAGCGACACCCCGGCCAGCTCGCTGAAGGCCGCGGCATCTTGGCTGTGGAAGGTCAGCGGCACCAGCGCCGGCGCCAGTTCGGTGATGCGCAGACCGAATTGCTCGGCCAGGCGATAGCCGAACGGCGTGGCGCCGATCTGTGGAATCGACAGCCCGCCGCTGGCGATAATCAGCGATTCACTCTCGAAAGCACCGGCCGAAGTAAGCAGGCGAAAGCGCTCGCCACGGTCTACGGTTTGAATACTGACGCCCATGCGACGCTCGACGCCGCCCTGCCGGCATTCGGCATCGAGCAGGTCGATGATGCGCTGGCTGGAGTCGTCGCAGAACAGCTGGCCGAGGGTTTTCTCGTGATAGGAAATGCCGTGGTGCTCGACCAGCTTGATGAAGTCGTGCTGGCTGTATTGCGCAAGGGCGGAACGGCAATAATGCGGGTTGTCCGACAGATAGCATTCCGGCCGGACGTTGAGGTTGGTGAAGTTGCAGCGCCCGCCGCCGGAAATGCGGATTTTCTCCGCCAGCGTGTCGGCGTGGTCGAGCACCAGCACCCGCCGGCCGCGCTGGCCGGCCGTGGCGGCTGCCATCAGGCCGGCCGCGCCGGCGCCGATCACGATCGCATCAAAGTAGGTTTCAGCCATGGGATATCACAAAATTTTAGTTGAGTATTCTACTAGGTTATTGGCCGCTCGCCGCCGATTCCATTACACTTGATCGCTGACGAATTGCCGCCATATCACGCTACACGCGCTATTTGTCGTCATTACAACGAGAGGACCTCAGCATGGAACACAAACTGCCCGAACTGCCGTACGCCCTGGACGCCCTGGCTCCGCACATCTCCAAGGAAACGCTGGAATACCACTACGGCAAGCATCACCAGACCTATGTGACCAACCTGAACAACCTGATCAAGGGCACCGAGTTCGAGAACGCCTCGCTGGAAGAAATCGTCAAGAAATCGTCCGGTGGCGTGTTCAACAACGCAGCCCAGGTGTGGAACCACACCTTCTACTGGTTCGGCCTGAGCCCGAACGGCGGCGCCGAACCGACCGGCGCGCTGGCCGATGCAATCAAGGCCAAGTGGGGTTCGTTCGACGAATTCAAGAAGGCGTTCAACGCCGTGGCAGCCGGCACTTTCGGCTCCGGCTGGGCCTGGCTGGTGAAGAACACCGACGGTTCGCTGGATCTGGTTTCGACCAGCAACGCCGCGACCCCGCTGACCACCGACAAGACCCCGGTGCTGACCTGTGACGTGTGGGAACACGCCTACTACATCGATTACCGCAACAGCCGCCCGAACTACCTGGAAAGCTTCTGGAAGCTGGTGAACTGGGAATTCGCAGCGAAAAACTTCGCCGCCTGATGTGGTAATCATGAACGGTTGGCACCGACGCCGACCGGAATGATGAAATTAACGCGATGCAATCCATGCATCGCGTTTTTCATTATCAGGCCGTAAATACCGGCCGGAGTACCATTTAATTCATCAAGAATCGGAATCAAAAAAACGGCGCTTTATGACGCCGTTTTTTATTTTACCGATTTTAATTCACTCGGCAGGCATTTGTTTGACCGTGACCTTGAATTTTTCCCGGAGTCCGGCGATATAGCTGCTGGCCTCGATATTAGCCTGGGACTGCGCCAACATGCCCGACAATTGCTGCAGCTGCTCCGGCGTGGCCGCCTCAGGCGCGATCAGCTTGCCGATACGATAGACCGTGTACCCATTGGCATCCTGGCTACCGGCATAGACTGGTAGCTTGCCATGCGCCTTGGCCGCGAACACGCTCCGCGCCGCATCCATGCCAAGCTTGCCGGGCTGATTGCGGCTGACTTGGTAGGCGGCGGCGAATGCGGGTTCTCCACCTTTGCCGGCCTGCAGATCAGCCAGTTTGGCCTGTCCCTGCTTGATGGCACGCTGCAGGGCCTCCTGCCCGGCCAGCTCGGCCCGGATGGCTGCCGCAACCTTGTCCAGCGGCTGCAGCGCAGCCGGACGGTGCTCGACAATCCGCGCCACGACAACCTTGCCCGGCTCGGCCTCGACCGGCTCACTGTTGTGCTTGCCCTTCAGCACATCGTCCGCGAAGACGGCGGCCTGTACCTTGGCACCGGCCAACAGGCCCGGTGCCGGCTGGCCGCGCACGATCCAGTCACTGGTTTCGATCTTGAGCTTGAGTTGCTCAGCCGCCGGCTTGAGGCTGTCGGACTGCTGGTAGGCAATGTCGCCGAGCTTTTCATTCTGCTCGCGGAAAGTGGCACCGGCCTTCTGCCGGGCAAGGCGCGCCACGATGTCCGCCTTGCTCGATTCAAAGTCCGGCGTCTTGATGTCTTCAAGCTTGAGAACGTGATAACCGAACTCGGTTTCGACGACACCGCTGATCTGGCCCTTGGCCAGCTTGAATGCAGCGTCCTCGAAAGGCTTGACCATTGCACCATGACCGAACCAGCCCAGATCCCCGCCCTTGGCGGCAGAACCCGGATCCTGCGAGCGGGCCGTCGCCACCTGAGCGAAGCTTGTCGGCTTGGCAGCGACCTCCCTGGCAATCGCCTCAGCCTCGGCCTTCACCTTGGCCTTTTGTGCGGCCGTAGCGTTCTTGTCCACCGTCAGCAGGATGTGAGCAACCTTCCGCTCTTCCTGGCCCAACTCCGATTTGTGCTCATCGAAGTATCTGCGGGCCTCGTCATCATTGACGGCAATGTTTTT
>JASLDQ010000388.1 GCA_030151505.1 Chromobacteriaceae bacterium | reverse complement strand
CCTTGCTGTAAAACCCTTTGTTGGCCCCGGCTGCCGCAAGCTTTCCCAGCATGATATTGCTGGGCGCTTCGTTGTCGCCTATGTCTGCCACCACATTGAATGTATGCGTGTGCGGTGGCATATTTGCGTTTGTTATCATGGATGTTTCGGCACCGAAATGCTGCCCCAGCGTAATCGTGGGCATCCCGCTTGTCGAACACGTGCCTACCGGAATGCGACCGCGAAAATCGGGCAGGTTAAAGGTGCTAACCCCATTGCCGCCATAAGTGGTGCTGATCAGCGAGAACAATGCGGGATAGTCATTGACGGATAGGGCGGCGCCATCGCAAAGGGCCCATCCTTCTGGCGCATAATTACCGGCGAACATGCGGATTTCGCCAACGAAACAGTCTGCCATGCTTGTTGCCTCACGAAAAATAAACGATGGCCCGGCGCAATGCTAATCCTGTGGCGGGTAGTTACCTGTAGTGGCAATGAAAAAGGCCGATCCGATAGAAGGCTGGGTATTGTCCATGGGCTGGCCAGAACCGGCGAAGCCAACCGTATCCGATCGCAGCGTAACGGGTTTGGCCGATGCAACGGGGGCGGCGTGATAAACCTTCTTGGGGCTGATGGCGGGGATGCCGCCGGCCGGGGTCGCCGCTGTCGCTACCTCGGTGGAGGCTCTTGCCTGGTGGCTATGGGCCAGAATAACGATGGGGGGAAGCGTTTTGGTCGCGCTACCACCTTGTCGCTTGCTGTCCGGTGCAGGGGGATTGGCGGGATCAAAACCTATCGGTGTCCGGATACGCAGGTCCGGCAGACAGAACGTGGTCGTGCCATTGCCGCCATAGGTTGTCGACAGCAAGGAGTACAGCGCGATGTTCTGCTGGATATTCAGCTCCCTGCCATCACATGGCAGCCAGCCCCTTGGCGCCCAGTCCCAGGAAAACAGGCGGATTTCGCCTACAAACGGATCCATGAAGCACCTCACTCTTGTCATTGTTGAAAAACGGACCGGTGTTCACTGCGACAAGCCGTCATGCCATTTGCATGGCGGCGTGACGCAAAAGCACGTTAGCATTTTCGTTTTCCCGCAACAAGACTTGCGCATAAAAATTCACCCCATTCATGCCTTTGTCAATTCCGAATACAAAAAAACAGGCTATCAGCGTGAGCTGACAGCCTGAATCGATACTGGTTGCGGGGGCAGGATTCGAACCTACGACCTTCGAGTCATGCAGCACTTGAGGAACCAGTGTTTTGCCCCGTTCGGGGAAACCTCAAGGTATAGCCCTCCGCCGTCGAATACCTTGCGTGGTTTGTCACTAGCTTGATGGCACGAAATGCAGCATAGAAGCAGATAAGCATGAAAAAACCCGCAAATCCTTATAGATAGCGGGTTTCGTGGGCTTGCTTGGAGTGCTTAGGAATTTAGTTTGGTGCCCCCGACAGGAATCGAACCTGTAATTGCCCCTTAGGAGGGGGCCGTTATATCCATTTAACTACGGAGACAGTCAGGCAATCAGGCGTTGCGTTCGACCGACAGGCGGGCCAGCTCGACCAGCGCGGTCTTGGTTTCCGACTCAGGCAGCGGCGCCAGCGCGGCAACGGCGCGTTCGGCGGCAGCGATGGCCTGGGCGCGGGCGTAATCCAGCGCGCCGCCGGATTGTACCGCAGCCAGCACGGCTTCGAAATGTTCGCGGTCGGCTTCCTCCAGCGCGCGGCGCACCAGTGCGGCGGCTTCCGCCTCGCCCTGGCGCATGACGTAGATCAGCGGCAGGGTTGCCTTGCCTTCGGCCAGATCGTCGCCGAGGCTCTTGCCGATGGTGGCGACATCGCCGGAGTAGTCCAGCACGTCGTCGATGATCTGGAAAGCGGTGCCGAGATGCATGCCGTAAGCGGCCAGCGCGGCTTCGTTCTCCTCGCTGGCGTTGGCGAGGATGGCGCCGACGCGGCAGCCGGCCTCGAACAGTTTGGCGGTCTTGTACTGGATGACCTGCAGATATTGCTGCTCGTTGATGTCGGTGTTGCCGATGTTGAGCAGCTGCATCACCTCGCCCTCGGCGATGATGTTGGTGGCTTCCGCCATAACCGCCAGCACCTTTTCGCTGTGGGTGCCGACCATCATCTGGAAGGCGCGGGTATAGAGGAAGTCGCCGACCAGCACGCTGGCGGCGTTGCCGAACAGCGCATTGGCCGTGTCGCGGCCGCGACGCAGGTCGGACTCGTCCACCACGTCGTCGTGCAGCAGGGTGGCGGTGTGGATGAATTCGATCATCGCCGCCTGTTCGTGCACTTCGTCGCCACCGTAACCGAGCGCGCGGGCCGACAACAACAGCAGGATCGGCCGCAGGCGCTTGCCGCCGGCACCGATGATGTATTCGGCCACCTGGCGGATCAGGACCACGTCGGAGTAGAGACGGGTGCGGATCACGCGGTCAACGGCGTGCATGTCATCGGCGATGAGTTGGCGGAACAGCGGTTCGGACACGAGACGGCTTTCAGAACGGGAACACTAAAGGCCGGATGATAGCAAAACCCCGGCATTTGCCGTAATACCCCGGGCCGGCGGGCACGACACGCGGCTCGGCTCGGCACGCAGAAATTTGACGGCATTCAATCACTTGCGTATATTTCCGCCTCTTGCCGCGAATTCGCGCGGCAGACTCATTCAGGAGCTATACGAATGTATGCGGTCGTAAAAACCGGCGGTAAGCAGTATCGCGTTACCATCGGCGAAAAACTCAAAGTAGAACAGATACCTGCAGACATCGACAGCCAAATCGAACTGACCGAAGTTCTGATGATTGCTGACGGTGAGCAGATTGCTGTGGGCAGCCCGGTTGTGGCTGGTGCCGTGGTCAAGGCCACCGTGGTCTCGCATGGTCGTGGCGAAAAGATCCGTATCTTCAAGATGCGTCGTCGCAAACACTACCAGAAGCACCAGGGCCATCGTCAGAACTACACCGAAATCCGCATCGACGCGATTTCGAAGTAATCAGGAGATCAACTCATGGCACACAAAAAAGCTGGTGGTAGTTCGCGCAACGGTCGCGACTCACAGGCCAAACGCCTCGGCACCAAGGTTTACGGTGGCGAACTGATTCCGGCCGGTTCGATCATCATCCGCCAACGCGGCACCCGTTTCCACGCTGGCGACAACGTCGGCATGGGCGTGGACCACACCTTGTTCGCCAAGGTCGACGGTTACGTCAAGTTTGTCGTCAAGGGCGCGCTCAAGCGCAAGACGGTCATCGTCGAGCCGTACACCGGCGCCGAAGAAGCCGCAGCCTAAGCTGACAGCGGTCAGATCAAGCCCTATCTGAGGATAGGGCTTTTTTGTTTTATTCCCGAGGTGCCAGACGTAAGGAGTGTGGCCCGCCTCACCCCTTACGTCTAACCCCTCAACCTGAGAGGAACACTCATGAAATTCATCGACGAAGCCCGCATCGAAGTCGCCGGCGGCAAGGGCGGCAACGGCTCGGCCAGCATGCGCCGGGAAAAATTCGTTCCCAAGGGCGGCCCGGACGGTGGCGACGGCGGCAAGGGCGGCAGCGTGATCGCCATCGCCGACAAGGACATCAACACCTTGGTCGACTACCGTTTCGTCAAAAAGTACCTCGCCCGCCACGGTGAAAACGGCCGCGGCGCCGACTGCTACGGCAAGGGCGCGGACGACATCGTGCTGCGCATGCCGGTCGGCACCGTCATCACCGACGCCGTCACCGGCGAACTGATCGCCGACCTGGCCGCCGACGGCGAAACCGCCGTACTGGCGAAGGGCGGCAAGGGCGGCCTCGGCAACATCCACTTCAAGAGCTCGACCAACCGCGCGCCGCGCCAGACCACCAAGGGCGAAGACGGCGAGATGCGCGAGCTGAAACTGGAACTGCGCGTGCTGGCCGACGTCGGCCTCCTGGGCATGCCCAACGCCGGCAAGTCCACCTTCATCCGCTCGGTCTCGGCCGCACGCCCCAAGGTGGCCGACTACCCGTTCACCACCCTGCACCCGAATCTGGGCGTGGTCCGCATCGATGAAAACCGCAGCTTCGTGATCGCCGACATCCCCGGCCTGATCGAAGGAGCGGCCGACGGCGCGGGTCTGGGCATCCGCTTCCTCAAGCACCTGGCCCGCACCGGCCTCTTGCTGCACATCGTCGACCTCGCCCCCTTCGACGAGGAAGTCGATCCGGTCGCCGAAGCGCGCGCCATCGTCGAGGAACTGCGCAAGTACGACGAGGGCCTGTACAACAAGCCGCGCTGGCTGGTGCTGAACAAGCTCGACATGGTGCCGGATGACGAGCGCCAGGCCCGCATCGACGCCTTCCTGGCCGACTACGGCTTCAGTGCCGCCCAGCCAGACCCGTATGCCGACTACGATCCGGCCACGCCGCGCTACTTCGTCATCTCGGCGCTGACCGGCGAGGGCACCCGCGAGCTGACCCGCGCGGTGATGGAGCACCTGGACTGGCTGCGCCGCCAGCGCGAAGCGGCCGAGCAGTACGAACGCGAGCAGGCCGAAGCGGCCGCCCTCGCCCGTGCCGAAGCCCGCGCCGCGGCACGGGC
>JASLDQ010000105.1 GCA_030151505.1 Chromobacteriaceae bacterium | reverse complement strand
CCCGACCAACCTCTCCCCCACCGCCGAGCTGACCCTCGGCATCGCCGGCATGCACTGCGCCGGCTGCGCGACTCGGCTGGAAAAAGTATTGAACGCGCTGCCGGGTGTGGCATCGGCCAGCGTCAATTTCGCCGCCAAGTCGGCCACGCTGACACTGACCGCGCCACTGCCGGCGGCCACGCTCAGGCAGGCGGTGGAAGACGCCGGCTTCTCGGTGTCCGGGGACGGCCTCACGCCAAGGAGTCCGGCATGAAACCGGAAGACATGAACAAGCCCGTCGCCGAGCTGACGGTCGGCATAGCCGGGATGACCTGCGCCAGCTGCGCCGCACGGATCGAAAAAGTGCTGAACCGGCTGCCGGGCGTGGCAACGGCCAGCGTCAATTTCGCCACCGAATCGGCCACGCTCGCGCTGGCCGCGCCGCTGCCGGCGGCCGAGGTCAAGAATGCGGTCGAGCGGGCCGGCTTTGCGGTACCCGAGGACGAGATCACGCTGGTGATCGGCGGGATGACCTGCGCCAGTTGCGCGGGTCGGGTCGAGAAGGCGCTGGGCAAGGTCATCGGCGTCGAAAGCGCCAGCGTCAACCTCGCCACCGAAACCGCCAGCGTCAAGGTGCTGCGCGGCGTATCGCCGGCCAGCCTGATCGCGGCGGTTGAGCACAGCGGTTATACCGCCACGCTGCCGAGCGCGTCGCCCAAGGCGGATGAAGCCGCGCGCCGGTCCCTGCCGGCGTGGTGGCCGGTGGCCGTCGCGACCTTGCTGTCGCTGCCGCTGGTGCTGCCGATGGCGGGCGACTTGCTCGGTCGGCACTGGATGTTGCCGGGCTGGCTGCAATGGCTGCTCGCCACCCCGGTGCAGTTCTGGCTGGGTGCACGCTTCTACCGCGCCGGCTGGAAGGCCGCGCGGGCGGGCAGCGGCAATATGGACTTGCTGGTCGCGCTCGGCACCAGCGCCGCCTACGGCCTGTCGGTCTACCAGCTGCTGCGCCACGGCGGGCATGACATGCCGCATCTCTACTTCGAAGCCTCGGCGGTGGTCATCACGCTGGTGCTGCTGGGCAAGTGGCTGGAAGCCCGCGCCAAGCGCCAGACCACCGAGGCGATCCGCGCGCTGCAGGCCTTGCGGCCCGCCACCGCCCGGCTGCGCCGCGACGGGGTGGACACGGACGTTCCGGTGGAGTCTGTGCGGGTCGGCGATCTGGTGGTGATCCGCCCGGGCGAGCGCGTGCCGGTGGACGGCGACATCGTCGAGGGCGAAAGCCAGCTCGACGAGGCGATGCTGACCGGCGAGAGCCTGCCGGTGGCCAAAGGACCGGGCGAGCGGGTGACCGGCGGGGCGATCAATGCCGACGGGCTCCTGCTGGTGCGCACCATTGCGGTCGGCACCGAAACCACGCTGGCGCGCATCATCCGGCTGGTGGAGAGCGCGCAGGCCGGCAAGGCGCCGGTGCAGCGGCTGGTCGACCGGGTCAGCGCGGTGTTCGTGCCGGTGGTGCTCTTGATTGCCTTGCTCACTTTCGCCGGCTGGTGGCTGGTCGGCGGTAATGTTGAAACGGCCATCATCAACGCCGTGGCAGTGCTGGTGATCGCCTGCCCCTGCGCCTTGGGGCTGGCGACCCCGACCGCGATCATGGCCGGCACCGGCGTGGCCGCCCGCCACGGCATCCTGATCAAGGACGCCGAAGCGCTGGAAATCGCCCACCAGGTCGGCACCGTCGCCTTCGACAAGACCGGCACGCTGACCGAGGGCAAGCCGCAGCTGGTGGCGGCCGAAAGTACGGATGACAAGCGCAACGAACTGATCGCGCTGGCCGCGAGCCTGCAGGCCGGCAGCGAGCACCCGCTGGGGCGGGCGGTGGTGGCGGCAGCCGATGCGGCCGGCCTCGATTTCGATCCGGCCGACGCGGTGCAGGCCCTGCCGGGACGCGGCCTGTCCGGCGCGATCGCTGGCGTCGCTTACCTGCTCGGCAATACCCGGTTGATGCAGGAACACGGTATCGACCTCGCCGCGCTCGAATCCGCCGCCGCCAGGCTAGCCGGCGAAGGCCGCACGGTGTCGTGGCTGGCGCGCCAGCACGACGGCCGGCTGCTCGGCTTGCTGGCCTTCGGCGACGCGGTCAAGCCGGCCGCCATCGCCGCCATCGCCGATCTGAAGGCGCTTGGCGTGAGGACGGTGATGATGACCGGAGACAACGCCGGGGCGGCAGCGGCGGCGGCCAGGGTGCTCGGCATCGACGAGGTGCAGGCCGAGGTGCTGCCGGCCGACAAGGCCCGCCACGTGGCCGAACTCAAGCGGGACGGACAGATGGTGGCGATGGTCGGCGACGGCATCAACGACGCGCCGGCGCTGGCGGCGGCCGACGTGGGCATCGCGATGAGCACCGGCACCGACGTGGCGATGCACGCGGCCGGCATCACGCTGATGCGCGGCGACCCGGCGCTGGTGGCGCAGGCGATCGACATCTCGCGCCGCACTTACCGCAAGATCCGCCAGAACCTGTTCTGGGCCTTTGTCTACAACCTAGTCGGCATTCCGCTGGCGGCGTTCGGCCTGCTCAACCCGGTGCTGGCCGGCGCGGCGATGGCCTTCTCCAGCGTCAGCGTGGTGTCCAACGCCCTGCTGTTGCGGCGCTGGCGGCCGGCCGTCAAACCGAGAGCACCGCGATGAATATCGGCGAAGCCGCGCGCCTGTCCGGCGTCTCGGCCAAGATGATCCGCCACTACGAGAGCATCGGCCTGATCGCCACGAGCCGGCGCAGCTAGGCCGGCTACCGCCAGTACGCCGAGCGCGACGTGCATCTGCTGCGCTTCGTGCACGAGGCGCGTACGCTGGGCTTCTCGCTCGAGCAGATCCGGCTTCTGCTGTCCCTGTGGCAGGACCAGCAGCGCGCCAGCGCCGACGTCAAACGGCTGGCGCTGGCGCACATCGACGAACTCGACCAGCGCATCCGGGCGATGAGCGCGATGCGCGATACGCTGGTGGCGCTGACGCACAGCTGCTCGGGCGATCACCGCCCGGACTGCCCGATCCTGGCGCGGCTGGCCGATGGCCGCTAAGGCGGGCCCTTCAGTCCTTGCCGCCCGCCACCTCAATGCTTGGGCGGCGGTGAATCACCTCGTTTTAGTGACTGGCAAGCAGCCGCACGGTCCGGGCGGGAGGCGGAACGACGCGGCACACCGCGTGCCGCCGGAGCCTTGTGCCGGTTATCGGCGCGGCGATCACCTGAAGCCATTGGAAGCCCTTTATCGCTGGCATTCACACTGGCACCTGCACCTCGCCGGGCCGGCCGGTCCGACATGGTTGGCGATCCCCGTCCTCGGGCAACAAAAAACCCGGAACACTCGTTCCGGGTTTTTCCTGTCGGTCGCTCGGACCGCCGGTCAGCTGATGCGCTCGATCTGCGCGCCGACGGCGTTGAGCTTCTTCTCGATGTGCTCGTAGCCGCGGTCGAGGTGGTAGATGCGGTCGACGATGGTTTCGCCCTCGGCCACCAGGCCGGCGATCACCAGGCTCGCGGACGCGCGCAGGTCGGTCGCCATCACGGTGGCACCGGACAGCTTCTCCACCCCTCGCACGGTGGCGGTGTTGCCTTCCACCTCGATGTTGGCGCCCATGCGCGCCAGTTCCGAGACGTGCATGAAGCGGTTCTCGAAGATGGTTTCCTTGACCACACCGACGCCGTCGGCAATGGCGTTCATCGCCATGAACTGCGCCTGCATGTCGGTCGGGAAGGCCGGGTACGGCAGGGTGCGGATGTTGACGGACTTGGGACGGCGCTTCATGTCGAGCGAAATCCAGTCGTCACCGGCCTCGACCACGGCGCCGGCTTCCACCAGCTTGTCGAGGATGGCGCCCATGCTGGCCGGATGGGCGTTGCGCAGCACCACGTGGCCCTGCGTCATCGCGCCGGCGACGAGGAAAGTGCCGGCCTCGATGCGGTCCGGCATGATCGCGTGCTCGGCGCCGTGCAGGCGCTTGACGCCCTCGACCACCAGCGTATCGGTGCCGATGCCGCTGATTTTGGCACCCATCTTGACGAGGCACTCGGCCAGATCGGTGACTTCCGGCTCGCGCGCAGAGTTTTCAAGAATGGTGGTGCCTTCGGCCAGCACTGCCGCCATCAGCAGGTTTTCGGTGCCGGTGACGGTGACCATGTCCATCAGCACGCGCGCGCCCTTGAGCTTGCCGCGTGCCTTGACGTAGCCGTGCTCGATCTTGATGTCGGCCCCCATCGCCTCCAGCCCCTTGATGTGCTGGTCGACCGGACGCGAGCCGATGGCGCAGCCGCCGGGCAGCGATACCGAGGCTTCGCCGAAGCGCGCCAGGGTCGGGCCGAGCACGAGGATGGACGCGCGCATGGTCTTGACCAGATCGTAGGGCGCGCAGGTGTTGTCGATGCCGGCGCCGGTGATCTCGAATTCGCTGACGTTGTCGGTCATGACCCGCGCGCCCATGCCCTGCAGGAGCTTCTGCGTGGTCATCACGTCGCGCAGTTGCGGGACATTGGTCAGGCGCAGGGTGTCGGCGGTCAGGAGGCTCGCGCACAGGATCGGCAGCGCGGCGTTCTTGGCGCCGGACACGGTGATGTCGCCGTTGAGCGGACCGTTGCCGGTGATTTTGAGTTTTTCCATAAGGAATCAGCCGTGAAAGGTGAAACGTGAACTGTGAAACGCTCCCGGTCGGCCGGGCTCACGTTTCACGACAACAGCAATTTTAAGCGCCGTGCGCGCCACCCCGTGTAACGCTTTGGGGGCGGCCGCCGACGCGGGAAACCCGGCCCGGCGCGGACGGCAAGGACGGCGGAAACCTCAGGCCGCCCACTCGTCCGGCGTCATCGCCTTGGTGATCGACAGCGCGTGGATTTCGTTGCTGTCGAGCTGCGGCTTGATGACCGCCATCACCATGCGGTGACGCTCGATCAGGCGCTTGCCGGCAAAGGCCGGCGACACGATCTGCGCATAGAAGTGGTGGCCGTCGCCGGTGACTTCGATGTGGGTACAGTCGAGGCCGGCGGTGATGGATTGCTGGACGAAGTCGGTGGAGACCATGATGTTAACGCCTGAGTTTGTAACCGGATTGCAGCAATTTGAGGGTGATGGCCGAGACAAGCAAGAACGCTCCCGCCACCACGCCGAAGCTGAGCCAGGGATCGACGTCGCCCTGGCCGAAGAAGCCGTAGCGGAAGCCGTCGATCATGTAGAAGATCGGGTTGAGGTGCGACACCGCGTACCAGAACGGCGGCAGGCTGTGCACCGAGTAGAACACGCCGGACAGGAAGGTCAACGGCAGGATGATGAAGTTCTGGAAGGCGGCGAGCTGATCGAACTTGTCGGCCCAGATGCCGGCGATCAGCCCGAGCGCGCCGAGGATGCCGCAGCCCAGCAGCGCGAACGCGGCCAGCCACAGCGGATGGGCGACCGGCGGGAAACCGACCCACAGCGTGACCAGGAACACGCCCAGCCCCACCGCCACGCCGCGCACCACCGACGCCAGCAGGTAGGCGGCGAACACTTCGAAGTGGCTCAGGGGCGGCAGCAGGATGAACACGATGTTGCCGGTGATCTTGGACTGGATCAGGCTGGACGAGGTGTTGGAAAAGGCGTTCTGCAGCATCGACATCATCATCAGGCCCGGGATCAGGAACATGATGTAGCTGATGCCGGGATAGACGTCGACCCGGCCGCTCAGGGCGTGCGAGAACACCATGAGGTAAAGCAGCGCGGTCAGCACCGGGGCGGCGACGGTCTGGAAGGCCACTTTCCAGAAGCGCAGGATTTCCTTCTTGAACAGGGTGACGAAACCGAGGCCGATCATCGCGCGGCCTCCTGCCTATGCATCAGCTGCACGAATACGCTCTCCAGATCGATTTCCTCGGTCGCCATGTCCTTGACCGCCACGCCGGCCTCGCGCAGCGCTGCCAGCACGCCTTCCAGCCCGGCGAAGTCGGCCAGCTTGAAGGTGATCCGCTCGCCGTCGCGGCCGGCCACCAGCGGGGCCAGCGCGTCCGGCACCGCCGCCGGCGCCAGCGTCAGGTGGACGATGCGCTCCTTGCCGCCGGCCAAGAGCCGCGCCTTGTCTTCCAGCGCGATCAACCTGCCCTGCTTGAGCATGGCGATGCGCGAGCACAGGGTCTCGGCTTCTTCCAGATAGTGGGTGGTCAGCACGATGGTGTGGCCGGCGTCGTTGAGCTCCTGCACGAAGGCCCACAGGCTCTGGCGCAGTTCGACGTCGACACCGGCGGTGGGTTCGTCCAGCACGATGACCGGCGGGCGGTGCACCAGCGCCTGCGCCACCATCACCCGGCGCTTCATCCCGCCGGAGAGCGCACGCATATTGGCGTTGGCCTTGGCGGTCAGCCCGAGCTTGTGGAGGATTTCGTCGATCCAGTCGTCGTTGCGCTGGATGCCGAAGTAGCCGGACTGGAACACCAGCGATTCGCGCACCGAGAAGAAGGGATCGAACACCAGCTCCTGCGGCACCACGCCGAGGCTCATGCGCGCGGCGCGGTAATCACCGACCACGTCATGGCCCATGATGCGGATGGAACCGGAAGTCGGACGGGACAGCCCGGCCATGCAGGAAATCAGCGTGGTCTTGCCGGCCCCGTTGGGACCTAGCAGGGCGAAGAATTCGCCTTCCTGCACCTGGAAGCTGACGCCGTCCAGCGCGGTGAAATCACCGTACTGCTTGCGGACGGACTGGATGTCGATGGCGGGCATGGGTCGATCGTGCCGAAGCGGAAAAACCCGCGATTATACCGGAACATGGCCGCGGACACGGCGGCCTGCGATATCGAAACCGGGCCGCCAAGCGACGGACGGGTGCGGGGTGTCCAGCCGGCCGGCGCGACGGGGATCAGCGCTTGCTGAAGCGGGCGAACCACTCGGTCCGCACGGTGCGGGCCTGCCGGAACAGCCCCTCCAGCGCGTCGGCGTCGCCGGCTGCCAGAAGCTCGCCCAGTCGGTCCAGCCCGGCGCGAAAGTCGGCCAGTTCGGTCAGCAGCGCGTCTCGGTTGGCGAGGCTGATGTCGCGCCACATTTCCGGGTGGCTGCCGGCGATGCGGGTGAAGTCACGAAAGCCGGTCGAGGCGAAGCTGAAGCGGCGGGCGGCGTCGGGCTTGGCGGCGATGGCGTTGACGTAGGTGAACGCCAGGAGATGCGGCAGATG
>JASLDQ010000064.1 GCA_030151505.1 Chromobacteriaceae bacterium | reverse complement strand
GCCGGTACCGGCGGCGAACACGAGAGCGATGGCGGAATTCAGCAGCTTGTTCATGAACCTCTCCTAAAAATCTGTCTTGGGTGGTAAGCGACACGTCCTTGTGTCTTGAGGCCAGTATCGACTTCCCCTCCCTCCCCGTCTGTAGCAATCCGGTATCGGTGTAGGCGATGAATGTACTGACACCCGCCGTTACATTTCCCGTCATCGAGACGACCGGCCAACTCCCGCCCCTGACGGCGGCACGCCGCAAAAAAAACGCCCGCATCCCCTTGGGGCGGGCGGGCACGGACGGACTGTGGGAAAGCAGGGGGAAACTTATATCTTTGCCGGGCTCATCCCGGTTTCCTTGTCGACCGCCTGCAGCAGCTGGTTGCCGACGCGCGACGCCATCTTCTTGCGGGTCGGCAGCATGGCCCCGCCGCTCGGCATCGGCCGGCGTGTACACCGGGGTCTGGCCGGGCTTGCCGCCGGCTTCGCCGAGTTCGCGCCCGCCGCGCGCGGCATGGGGACCACGCCTAGCCAGCCGGCCGCTGACGGCGGCCGACCGGCCTACCCTTGAGCATCCCGCAGGTTCCTCAGGCGGGTCGGGCCGGCCTTACAGGGCAGCGCCGGTGGCGGCCGGGCCGGCCTGGGGCGCCGGCACGCTGGCCGGCAGTGCAACCGGCGGTCTGGCTTCCGGTGCCGGCGGAGCGGACGGCGCCGCCACCGCCGGGGCGGGGTTCGCGGCGGCGGTCACGGGCCGGATTTCCCCTTTCAGCCGCGCGAAGCCTTCCGACACCAGGTTGGTGGTGTTGGCATAGGCGACCTTGTTGGCGAAATCCTCCACGTGCGTGACCGTACTGCCGGTGTCCGGATCGATCCAGGTCACCATGTAGACGTCGGGCCGCAGCTCCGTCATGGCGACCTCCAGGCGGCTCACCGTTCCCGGCGCGGTGTCCGGATCGGGATCGGCCATCACGGTGACTTCCAGATGCTGGGCGTCGATGAAGCGCAGGCGATAGACCGCATCCTTGCCGAACACGAAATCGAACTGCTGGCCGATGATCTGGACCCGTTCCGGGGCCGGCTTGGCCTCGGCCGGCGCGGCAGGATCGGCAGCCAGGACCGGTGCCTGGAGAACGGCCAGCAGAAATGCACCGGCCACGGCCCGCATGAGCTTGTACGACATTGTTGTCTCCCTCGCTTGCTTCGATCTGGGCGGAAAACCGCGTACCGGGACGCGCGGCGTCGGTGTCGGTGCGCGGCTTCTACAAGGAGGGCCGTTGCCCGCTTCGCCCAGCGAAACGGGCCGCCGGACCATGGCCGCCTCCTCCATCCCGACCCCGCCCGGGTCGCGTCGCGCCCTGCCGTTTTCGCCGATGGACAGCCATGTTTCCGTGGGACTCCTGCCATATCGCGAGGTGCAGCCCGTGCCGTACTGGCCTGATGACGATGTCCGCGCCGGCCGGCGAAATCCGCAATCAGGCCGGGCTTCGTCCGACGGTGAACTCAAGCTTCGTCTCGCTGATGAGATACACATAGATCGACAACCTCGGGAACTCAACATCGCGCCGCTGCCCGTTCAGCGGTGCGATGAAGGCTTCGTTCCCCGGCAGCCCCGCCCATGGCCGAAGGCGGCGCACCTAATGCAAAAACAAGCATATCAAAATCAATTTATAGTTGTTTTTGTTCTAAAAACACCGCCGTATAGTCCGTCGCTTTCCCTGTTCAAGGAGCGCCATCATGCGGCAAACGTGGAGCAAAACCCTGTTCGGCCTGGCGGCCGCCTCCCTCCTCGGCCTGGCCAATCTCGCCTTCGCCGAGGACGTGCCCGCCGAGGTGCGCCTGGCCTATGCCGGCGGCCCGCGCGTGTGGATGCTGGGCAAGATCGACGGCTCGTTCGAGAAGGCCTTCGGCACCAAGGTGAAGTGGGTGGCGTTCAACTCCGGCTCGGACGTGCTGACGCTGTTCGCCGCCAAGGAGATCGACATCGCCCGCTTCGGCTCCAGCCCGGCCGCCGCCGGCATCGCGCGCAAGCTGCCGATCGAGGTGATCGGCACACCCGAGATCATCGCCACCGCCGAGCGCCTGATCGCCCGCAAGGGCATCGCCTCGCTGAAGGATCTGGAAGGCAAGACCGTCGCCTTTCCGGCCAATTCCACCGCCCAGTACGCCTTCGAAGTCGCGGTGAAACTGAACAAGGTCGACCGCAGCAAGATCAAGGCGCTGGCGCTGAAGCCGGCCGAGATCGTGGCCGCCTGGCAGCGCAACGACATCGACGCCGCCTATGTGTGGGGACCGTTCAGCCAGCAGCTGGAGGCGGCCGGCGGCCAGGAAATCTTCGCCACCCGCGACCTGCAGAAGCAGGGCGTGCTGGTGTTCAACAACTTCGTCGCGCGCAAGGAATTCGCCGACAAACATCCGCAGCTGGTCGCCAAGTTCCTGCGCGTGGTGCAGGACAAGGTCGACCAGTACAAGAAGGACCCGGAAGGCTCGGCCCGGCAGATCGCCGCCCACCTCAGCATCCCGGTCGAGAACGCGCGCAGCACGCTGGCGGGCCTGAGCTATCCGTCGCTGACCGAGCAGCTGAGCCCGGCCTATATCGGCACCGGCAACGCCAAGGCCGGTTCGCGCATTACCCGCGCGTACAAGGACTCGGCCACCTTCCTGGCCGAGATCGGCGAGCTGCGCCCGCGCGAAGTCCCGGCCTCCTACGCGCCGTTCATCAACACCACCTATCTGCAGCACGCTGCCGCCAAGTGAGTCGATCATGGCCGCCGATTCGAAGTCTTTGACTGCGCCGCTGCCGCCGCTGCGCGCCCCGGAGAAGGCCCGTGCCTTCCGCCGGGCCGCAGCGGCAGGCGCCGCGCTCGCGCGCTGGAAATACCCCCTGATCAGCATCGCGGCCATCGCGCTGTTCCTGCTGGTCTGGCAACTGTCCGGCGAGCTGGAATGGGTCGATCCGCTGCTGCTGCCGCCGCCCGGCGACATCCTGCTGACCGCCGGCGAGCTGCTGGCCACCGGCTACCGCCAGACCCCGCTGTGGGAGCACTGGCTGACCAGCTCGGCCCGCGCCTTCGCGGCCTTCGCCGCCGCCATCGCGACCGGCGTGCCGCTGGGCTTGCTGATGGGACTGCACCGGGGGCTGAGCGCGACACTCGACCCCTTCGTGCAGTTCCTGCGCCCGCTGCCGAAGATCGCGCTGGTGCCGCTGGTGATCGTGTGGTTCGGGATCGGCGAGGGTGCCAAGTTCTTCCTGATCTTCATTTCCAGCCTCCTGAGCATCGTCGTCAGCGCATCGGCCGCGGTGCAGGGCGTCAGCCAGGCCCGCCTGCGCGCCGCCCAGACCCTCGGCGCCAGCCGGCGCCAGCAGTTCACCCACGTGGTGGTGCCCAACGCCCTGCCCGAAGTCTTCACCGGCATCCGCCTGTCGATCGGCATCGGCTGGACCTCGCTGATCGCCGCCGAAATGGTGGCGGCCAATTCCGGGCTGGGCTGGATGGTGATCAACGCCGGCACCTATCTGCGGACCGACGTGGTGCTGCTGGGCATCCTGCTGCTGGGCCTGACCGGCTATCTCTTCGACTGGCTGATCGTGCTGTTGCAGCGGCGCTTCGCCCCCTGGACAGGAAAAGACGCATGACCACGCCCCACCGCATCACCCTCGCCGGTGTCGGCAAACGCTTCGCCGGCCCGACCGGCACCGGCTCGACCGAGGTGCTGAGCGACATCTCGCTGGCGCTGGCCGACGGCGAAATCGTCTGCCTGCTCGGCCCGTCCGGCTGCGGCAAGTCGACCATCCTCAACCTGATCGCCGGCTTCGAGCAGGCCGACCGCGGCGAGGTGCGGCTGGACGGCCGCCCGATCCAGGGCCCCGGCCCGGAGCGCGGGGTGGTGTTCCAGCAGCCGACGCTGTTTCCGTGGCTGTCGGTGCGCGACAACGTCACCTTCGGCCCGCGCATGGCCGGCCAGCCGCCGGAGCGCTATCTGCCGGAGGCCGCGCGCTATCTGCAGCTGGTCGGCCTGCAGGATTTCGCCGGCCACTTTCCCTGGCAGTTGTCGGGCGGGATGCGCCAGCGGGCGGCACTGGCGCGGGCCTGGCTGCCCAACCCGGAAATCCTGCTGATGGACGAACCGTTCGGCGCGCTGGATGCCCAGACCCGCCTTGCCATGCAGGAGTTGCTGACCGCGGTGTGGCAGGCCACCCGGACCACCATCCTGTTCGTCACCCACGACGTCGACGAGGCGCTGCTCCTGGCCGACCGCGTGATGGTGATGTCCGCCCGCCCCGGCCGCATCCGCGAAACCCTGAGCGTGCCGTTCGAGCGCCCGCGCAACCCGGAAGACCTCGCCGCCGATCCGGCCTACGGCCAGCTCAAGCGCGACATCCTGCACGTGGTCCGCGAAGAAGCGGCCAAAACCCTGGCCGGCAACCTTGCCGACATCCATTGATCCGGAGCCGCAACGCATGAACCTGACCCGCTTTCCCCGCGTCCGCCTGACCCAGGCCCCCACCCCGCTGGAATTCCTGCCCCGCCTGAGCCGGCTGCTCGGCGGACCGAACCTCTATATCAAGCGCGACGACAACACCGGCCTCGCGCTGGGCGGCAACAAGACCCGCAAGCTGGAATTCCTGATCGGCGACGCGCTGGCCCAGGGCGCCAGCCACATCGTCACCCAGGGCGCGACCCAGTCCAACCACGTGCGCCAGACCATCGCCGCCGCCAACAGGCACGGGCTGAAGACCACGGTGCTGCTGGAAGAACGCGTCAGCGGCGCGCACGCCGACTACTACAGCAACGGCAACGTGCTGCTCGACCAGATTCTGGGGGCGGCCGCCATCGAAACCCGCCCGGCCGGCACCGACATGAACGCGGAACTCGGCCTCGTCGGCGACCGCCTGCGCGCGGCCGGCGAGACGCCCTACCTGATCCCCGGCGGCGGTTCCAACCCGGTCGGCGCGCTCGGCTATGTGGTGGCCGCGCAGGAAATCGTCGCGCAGGCCAACGAACTGGGCCTGCGCATCGACCGGGTGGTGCACGCCAGCGGCAGCACCGGCACCCAGGCCGGTCTGGTGACGGGTTTCGAGGGCAGCAACAGCCACATCCCGGTGCTCGGCATCAGCGTGCGCGCGCCCAGGGACAAGCAGGAAGAAAACGTGCGCCGGCTGGCGCGCCAGACCTGGGAGCTGCTCGGCATTGCCGGCGACTTTCCCGATGCCGCGGTCGAGGCCAATTCCGACTATGTCGGCGCGGGCTACGGCATTCCGACCGACGGCATGATCGAGGCGGTGCAGCTGCTCGCCCGTCACGAAGGCATCCTGCTCGACCCGGTCTACAGCGGCAAAGGCTTTGCCGGCCTGATCGACCTGATCCGGCGCGGCCATTTCAAGCCGGGCGAAAACATCGTGTTCGTGCATACCGGCGGCGCGGCGGGGCTGTTCGGCTACCGCTCGGTGCTGGCGCCGCAGCCGGCGTTCTGACCATGGCAGAGACCGCACCGCTGATCGGCGTGCTGGGCGGGATGGGGCCGCTGGCGACGGTCGATTTCCTGCACAAGCTGGTGGCGGCCACCCCAGCCGGCGGCGACCAGGACCACGTGCCGACCGTGATCTGGAACGTGCCGCAGATTCCGGACCGGCAGCTGGCGCTGGCCGGCGCCGGGAAATCGCCGCTGCCGGCCATGCTCGACGGCGTGGCCCGCCTGAACGCCGCCGGCGCCACCCGCATCGTCATCCCGTGCAACACCGCGCACAGCTGGTACGGCGCACTGGCGGCGGCCAGCGCCGCGCCCATCCTCCACATCGTCGACGCCACGCTGGCGGCGCTCGCCGGCAGCGACGGGCCGATCGGCCTGATCGCCACCCGCGGCGCGCTGGCAGCCGGGCTGTACCAGACCCGCTTCGAGGCCGCCGGCCTGCCCTTCCTCACCAACACCGACGACGAGCTCGACCAGCTGTTCACCCCCGGCTGCTATGCAATCAAGCGCAACGAGCTGGCGCGCGGCGGCGCGCTGCTGCAACAGGCCGCCCGCGGCCTGCGGCAACGCGGCGCGCAGCGTCTGGTGCTGGCCTGCACCGAAGTCCCGGTCGGACTGGCCCACATCGGCTCGGACCTGCTGCCCCTCTGCGTCGACCCGGCCCAGGCGCTGGCCGACGCCTGCCTGCGCTACTGGCAGGACTGCCGGCGC
>JASLDQ010000059.1 GCA_030151505.1 Chromobacteriaceae bacterium | reverse complement strand
GAGGCCGTAGGGGACAATCCTGTAGTGACGGCCGGAGAAGTTGGACGGGTTGCCGTGGGTCAGGTGTCCGCCCTGGGCCAGATTCATCCCCATCACGGTGTCGCCGGGGCTGACCAGAGCCAGGAAGACGGCGGCGTTGGCCTGAGCGCCGGCGTGCGGCTGGACGTTGGCGTAGTCGCAGTCGAACAGCGCCTTGGCCCGGTCGATGGCCAGGCGCTCGGCCACGTCGACATGCTCGCAGCCGCTGTAGTAGCGCTTGCCCGGATAACCCTCGGCGTACTTGTTGGTCAGGACCGTGTTCTGGATGGACATCACCAGCGGGCTGGCATAGTTCTCGGACGCGATCAGTTCGACATGGTTTTCCTGGCGGCGCTCTTCGTTACGCACGGCCTCGGCCAGTTCGGCGTCGAAATCGTCGAGGGTCACGGATTGGTCGTAGTACATGATGACTTGGTCCTATTGTTTGGATGAATGAGAAGGCTGTGGGCCAGAAGCAGGGGCGGGCAGGTCCACCTGCCGGCGGACTTCGCGAACGAGATCGCCGGCCGCTGCCAGCGTGTCGGCTACCGGTTTGCCGGGCAGGGCCTCGATCAGCCAGGAGCCGATCACGACGGCGTCTGCCGTGTGGGCGACTGCGCGCGCGGTCTGCGCATCGCGAATGCCGAAACCGACGCCGACCGGAAGCCGCACATGGCGGCGGATGCGCGCCAGCGTGTCCTGTACCTGGGCCATGTCCAGCGTCCGGGCGCCGGTCACGCCATTGACGGACACGCAATAGACATAGCCGCTGGCACATTCGGCAATCTGCCGGATGCGTTGCTCGGTCGACGTCGGGGCAATCAGGAAGATCAGATCCATGCCGTGCCGGCGCAACTGGGTGGCCAGCGCGCCAGACACTTCCGGCGGGGAGTCGACCACCAGCACACCATCCACGCCGGCCGCCGCCGCAGCCTCGGCAAAGGCGCCCGGACGGCGCAACTGGTCGTAGCGTTCGAGCGGATTGGCGTAGCCCATCAGCACCACCGGCGTGTGGTTGTCGGTGCTGCGGAACTGGCGGACGTGGTCGAGCACCTGCGGCAGGCCAATGCCGGCGAGCAGTGCCTGCTCACTGGACTGCTGGATGGTCGGACCGTCGGCGGACGGATCGGAAAACGGTACGCCCAGCTCGATGATGTCGGCACCGGCGTCGACCAGCGCATGCATCAGGGTCGGGGTGATGCCGGCCTGCGGATAGCCTGCCGTCACATACGGGATCAGCGCCTGCCGACCCTGCTGCGCCAGACGGTGGAACGTGTGGTCGAGCCGGCTCATGCGACACCTCCCGCCCTGCTGCAGTCATGGGCCAGTACCGTGTCCATGTCCTTGTCGCCCCGGCCGGACAGGTTGACCAGAATGGCCTGCTCGCGGGACATCTCCCTTGCCAGCTTGATGGCATGGGCAACGGCATGACTGGCTTCCAGCGCCGGAATGATGCCTTCGACGCGGCTGAGGCGATGGAAGGCGTCGATGGCTTCGACGTCGGTGACGCCGACATACTCGGCGCGGCCGATCTCGTGCAGCCACGCATGTTCCGGCCCGACACCGGGGTAGTCCAGGCCGGCGCTGATGCTGTGGGTCTCCAGCACCTGACCGTTGTCGTCCTGCAGGATCAGGGTGCGGTTGCCATGCAGCACGCCGGCGCTGCCTCGCTTGATTGAGGCGGCGTGTTTGCCGCTGTCCAGCCCGAAACCGGCGGCTTCCACGCCGATCAGGCGCACCCCCTCGTGGCCGATATACGGGTGGAAAATGCCGATGGCGTTGCTGCCGCCACCAACACAGGCGACGATCGCATCCGGATGCTGCTTCAGCATCTGCCGGCGCCGGAACAGAGCCGGCATCTGTTCCAGGCACTCCTTGCCGATCACGGTCTGGAAGTCGCGCACCATCATCGGATACGGATGCATGCCGGCCACGGTGCCGATCAGGTAGAACGTGCTGTCGACATGCGCAACCCAGTCGCGCATGGCCTCGTTCATGGCGTCCTTCAGCGTCCGGCTGCCGGATTCCACCGGCACCACGGTCGCACCCAGCAACTGCATGCGCTGGACATTTGGGTGCTGCCGCCGGATGTCCTCGCTGCCCATGTAGATCACGCACTCCAGCCCGTAGCGGGCGCAGATGGTGGCGGTGGCCACGCCGTGCTGACCGGCACCGGTCTCGGCGATGATGCGCCGCTTGCCCATGCGTCGCGCCAGCATGGCCTGGCCGATCACATTGTTGATCTTGTGGGCGCCGGTATGGTTGAGGTCTTCGCGCTTGAGGAAGATCTGCGCGCCGCCGGTTTCCTCGCTGAGCCGTCTGGCGTGGTACACCGGCGACGGCCGGCCGACATAGTCCGTCAACTCGTCGCGGAACTCGGCGACGAAGTCCGGGTCGTCCCGGTAGCACAGATAGGCCCGGTGCAATTCATCGACGGCGCTGGCCAGCGTCTCGCTGATGAAACTGCCGCCGAAGCGGCCGAAGAAGCCGGCGGCATCCGGCTGGGCGTAAAGCGGCTTTCGGGTCATGCGTCCTCCCCCCTATCGGCATCGCCGGTGGACCAGGCATCAATGAAAGCCGGCATCGGCTTTGATCGTGGCCGGTGACAGAAGCCGGGCCAGCCGCGCCACGATGTCGTCGATCTGCTCTTCATCGCACACCAGTGGCGGGAGCAGCCGGATGATGGTGTCGCGGGTCACGGTAATGAGCAGGCGCTGTTCGTCCAGCGCGCGTCCAACCAGCTCCCCGCAGCGCCGACTCAGCTCGATCCCGGCCATCAGGCCCAGGCCCCGGATGGCGACGACTTCCGGGTGGTCGCCCAGCGCCTCCTGAAGACCGGCCAGCAGTCGGCGTCCCAGCGCGGCGGCCCGCTCCGGTGTGCGGTCGCGTTCCAGGATGTCGAGCACGGTGCAGCCGACCCGGCAGGCAAGCGGATTGCCGCCGAAGGTGGAACCGTGGTGGCCGGGCGAGAACAGTTCGGCGGCCTGTCCGCGTGCCAGACAGGCCCCGATGGGGAAACCGTTGCCCAGCCCCTTGGCCAGGGTGATGACGTCCGGCGTCACGCCCGCATGCTGGAAGCCGAACCAGGTCCCGGTGCGGCCCATGCCGGTCTGCACCTCGTCGAGCATCAGCAGCCAGTCGTGCCGGTCGCACAGCGTTCGCAGTTCGCGGAAATAGTCGGCGGAGGCGATGCGCACGCCGCCTTCTCCCTGCACCGGCTCGACCAGCACCGCGACGATGCCGGGTGTGCTCTCGGCCGCCAGGCGGATCGCCGCGATGTCGTCATAGGGAACCCGCAGGAAGCCGGGCACCAGCGGCTCGAAGCCGCGCTGTACCGCCGGGTTGCCGGTGGCCGCCAGTGTCGCAATGGTGCGACCGTGGAAGCTGTTTTCCATCACCAGCACCAGGGGCTGTGCCACCAGTTTGCTGTTGCCGTGCAGGCGTGCCAGTTTGAGCGCGGTTTCGTTGGCCTCCGCGCCCGAGTTGCAGAAGAACGCCCGCTGCATGCCGGACAGCGCACACAGCCGCTGGCCCAGGCGTTCCTGCCAGGCGATGCCGAACATATTGGACGTGTGCAGCAGCAGTCCGGCCTGTTCGGCGATGGCGGCGGCAATCTCGGGATGGGCATGGCCAAGATTGGTCACCGCCACCCCGGCGATGGCGTCAAGATACTCAACGCCTTGCGCGTCCCACAGACATGCGCCGCGTCCACGGACAAAGGAAACCGGCTGGCGGGCATAGGCCTGCATCAGGTGGGAAGGGGGATGAAGCATGGATTTGCGTGTCCTCAAGGGAGATTCAGATGCAGTGGAGTCGGCTTGAACAAGGGGTGGGCACGGCGACGTTGCCGCCGACCCGGCCATGATCCACTGGCGACAGCCGAGCCGACGTCGAAGGGCAGCGGCAGTCCTGCTGCTGCAGGCGCTGGCGCGGTCATGACGGGGTCCCTGGCGCTGCCGCTTCGAGTCCATCGAGCCAATGGCTGAACACCGCATGCGCCGCCGAGGGCAAGGCATTGCGTAACTCCAGCGCCTGGGTGCGCAACATGCGCGGGTCGATGCCTGCCTGGGCCAGTTCGCTGGCATGGCCGACCAGCCAGTGCTCGATCCGGCGCGTGTCCGCCTCCAGATGAAATTGCAGCCCCAGCACATGGGGGCCCTGCGCAAAGGCCTGGTTGACGCCGATTGGCGTTCCCGCCAGCCGCACGGCGCCGGGCGGAATGTCGAACTGGTCGCCGTGCCAGTGCATAACGGGGGTATCGCCCAGCGCGGCCAGCGGTGACGCTTTTCCGTCCTGCGTCAGGGTCAGCGGGCCGAAGCCGATTTCCTTGACGTCCATGGCATAGACCCTGGCACCCAGCGCGCGGGCCATCAGTTGTGCGCCCAGGCAGATGCCCAGCAGGGGACGCTGGCTCTCCAGGCGGCGGCGTACCAGCGCCAGTTCGTTCACGATAAAAGGATAGGTGTCGTCATCGAAGGCTCCGATGGGGCCGCCCAACACCACCAGCAGGTCGGCGGTCTGCACGTCCAGGGTGGTCAGGTCGTCCTGCGTGGCATCGACATACTGCACGTCGTAGCCACGGGCTTTCAGCAGCGGCTCCAGGGTGCCAAGGTCTTCAAAATGCAGGTGGCGGATGGCAATGGCGGTTTTCATCAACGGGACTCCTGAGTGTCGGGTTCGGTGGGCCAGAAATGGCTGTCCGGCAAGGCGCGCGCGCCATAGATGGCCTGGCCCACGCGCACCACGGTGGCGCCTTCCTCGATAGCGATCTCGAAATCGCCGGACATACCCATGGACAGTTCGTCCAGGCTGATGCCGGCGGGGGCGCTTTGGCGAAGCTGGTCACGCAGGGTGCGCAGCAGGATGAAGCACTGGCGCACGCGCGCGGCTTCGGCCGACAGCAGCGCCAGGGTCATCAATCCGCGCACGCGCAGCGCCGGAAACGCCGGCAGCGCCCGGAGGAAGGCCGGTACGTCAGCGGGAGGCAGGCCGTACTTGCTGGCCTCGCCGGAAGTGTTGACCTGCACGAACACATCCAGCGATCGGCCCTCGGCCTGCAGGCGGCGATCCAGCGCCCCGGCCACGCGCAGGCTGTCGAGCGCCTGGAACTCGCTGGCAAAGCGCGCCACCAGCTTGGCCTTGTTGGTCTGCAGGTGGCCGATCACCGACCAGCGCAGGTCCGTCAGGTCGGTCATGGTTTCCCACTTGCGCTGGGCCTCCTGCGCCTTGTTTTCTCCCAAGAACCGGCAGCCGGCCGCATAAGACAGGCGGATGTGCGCCTCGTCGATGGTCTTGCTCACCGGCAACAGACGCACGCTGGCGGGGTCGCGGTTCACGCGCCGGCAAGCGGCGTCGATGCGTGCCTGGACGGCGGCCAGATTGCGCCGGAATTCCTCGACCGTGACGGCCTTGGGATAGCGACCATGCTGGTCGTGCCGGGTCTGCGTGCTGGAGGATGGGAGCGGCGATGCTCCGGCATGGTCGGGTCCGGTTCTCATCAGTTGGCCGTCCTTTTGCGGATAACGGGCCCGGAGGCGGGATTGGCCGCGCCCTTCAATCGCGGCAGGCTGCCGTTGAGCAGCGCGTAGGCGACGAGGCCGATCAGCAGGCCCCAGAAGGCGCCGCCGATGCCGATCAGCTTGATGTTGGCGGCGGCCGCCAGGAAGGTGATCAGGGCGGCTTCGCGCGATTTCGCGTCGGCCATCGCGTTGGCCAGGCTGCCGCCGATGGTGCCGAGCAGGGCGAGCCCCGCCAGCGTAGTGATGAAGGTCGCCGGGAAGGCCATGAAGACGGCGGCGAGGGTCACGCCGAAGATGCCGACGACGATGTAGAAGACGCCCGCGGCGATGCCGGCGATCCAGCGTTTGGAAGGATCTTCGTGGGCCTCCTTGCCGGTGCAGATCGCCGCCGTGATCGCGGCGATGTTGAAGGCGTGCGAGCCGAACGGCGCCATGAGCAGCGAACCGAGGCCGGTGACGGTGACGATCGGGTTGGCGCTGGTCTTGAAGCCGTCGTTGCGCAGCACCAGCATGCCGGGCATGTACTGTCCGGTCAGGGTAATCAGGAACAGCGGCAGGGCGACGCTGAGCAGGGCGTTGAGCGAGAAGGCCGGGGCGGTGAACACCGGCGCCGCGAACCGCAGTTCCAGCCCGGACAGGTCGACGCGGCCCTGGACGAGCAGGAAGGCCAGGCCGAGGACCAGGATGCCGACCACGGCGTAGCGCGCGGTGAAGCGCTTGAGCGCGACGTAGGCGACGATCAGCAGGCCGGCGAGCAGCGGGTCGACGCTCATGCCGCCGAAGGCGCCGATGCCGAACTGCAGCAGGATGCCGGCGAGCAGCCCGGAGGCGACGCCCGGCGGAATCAGCCGGATGACCTTCTCGAAGTAGCCCGACAGGCCGAGCAGGACGAAGGCCGCCGCCGAGATCAGGTAGGCGCCCACCGCTTCGGCGTAGGGCGTCGTCGCCAGCGCCACGACGAGGAAAGCGGCGGCTGGCGTCGACCAGGCGGTGATGATCGGCTCGCGGGCGATCCAGCTGAGGAAGAGGCCCGTGACCCCGACGCCGATCGACACCGACCACACCCACGAGGCCGTCAGTTCCGGGCTCAGGCCGGCCACCTTGGCGGCCTGGAAGACCAGAATGAAGGTGCCGCCGTAATTGACGATGACCGAGATCAGCCCGGCCACGATGGGATGGGTGAGGTCTCGCAGGCGAACGGAGGAGGGTGGGGTGCTTGATGACATGACCTTGCTGGGGCTCCCTTAAAGCGTGGCGTTTGACCAAATGGTGGAAGCTGGTTTATACGACCAAAATGGCCTGATGCGCCCATCCACTTTTTGCAAGGGATACCTACCATTTGTTCAAGCACTCCCAACTCGAATCCGTCAAAGCATGGCTGGCCCACCCCGAGCATGCGGGCCTGCCGCTGCACACACGCATTCAACGAGCCATCCGGCAACTGATCCTCGACCGGGCAATCGGGCCGGGCAAGCCGCTGCCTGCCTCGCGCGCGCTCGCAAGATCGCTGGACGTTTCTCGCGACACGGTTGAGGCCGCTTACGTTCGGCTCCATGCCGAGGGCTTCATCGTCCGGCGCGTGGGGAGCGGCAGCTTCGTGTCCGAGATGACGGAGTTCTCACCCGGCCGCAGGCCGGCTCGGCGAGGTACGCATCCGCCCGACCAGATGCCCAATCTCAGCAAACGCGGTGCGGCGATATTTCGCAGCGGCGGCATTCGTGAGCATCTCGCGTCGCGCCCGTTTGCACCGGGCGTGCCGGAAACGCGCACCTTTCCGATTCAGCTGTGGGAACGTTTGGAGCGGCAGGTCTTGAAGGATTTTGGCGCCCGTGCGCTCTTTCATGGCGACCCGCAGGGCGTAGAGTCGCTGCGGCGAGCCATCGCGGACTATGTCAACCTGGAGCGGGGCGCCCGCGCCACCTCCGACCGCGTGCTGATCCTCACGAGTTCGCAGCAGGCGATGGCGCTGTGCGCCAGCGTCCTGCTCGACGCCGGCGACCGGATCTTCATCGAAGACCCGGTCTACCATGGCGCGCGCCGGGCATTCGACGCCGCCGGCCTCGAATGCGTCCCCGTGGGCCTCGATGCCCAGGGCATGCTGGTCGATCGGCTTCGCAGCGATCCGCACTCCGCGAAAGCGGTGTTCCTCACGCCCTCGCATCAGTTCCCGACCGGCGCGACGCTGGCGCTGGATCGGCGGTTGTCCCTCATCGAGTGGGCGGCCAGGCACCAGGCCTGGATCATCGAGGACGACTACGACAGCGAGTTTCACTACGACGGCAAGCCCACGGCCTGCGTGCAAGGCCTCGATCCGCACGAGCGAACGATCTACATCGGCACATTCACCAAATCTCTCTTCCCGGGCCTGCGGATTGGCTACATGGTGTTGCCGGCTTCGCTGGTCGAGCCGATGACCGTCGCGCGTACATTGCTGGATGGACATACCGCCTCGATCCCGCAACTGACGCTGGCCCGGTTCATCGAAGGCGGACACTTCGGCGCGCATGTACGCACCATGCGCGGCGTCTATGCCGAGCGGCTTGAAGTCCTTGTGCGGCTCGTGAAGGCGCATTTGTCCGAGTTCGTCGAGCCCCGTGTTCCAATCGGCGGATTGCAAATGCCGTGCGTGCTCACGTGCGATCTTTCCGAAAGCGCCGCCATCGACGCGGCCCGCCGGGCCGGTCTCGACCTCATGGGACTGACCGGATTGCATGCGTCCACCGATCGGAAAGCGGGATTCCTGATGGGGTTTGCCGCCTACACTCCCTATGAACTGGAAATGGCGGTCAAGAAGCTGGCAACCGTTCTCCGGACACTGAAAGAGAGCTAGTGGCAGTACGGTGCAGGCGCCTTGAGCACCGGCATGGATCGGTGGGCGTGAACGGCCAGCGCCCGCCTCAAAACAGCTCTCTCTGATCGGCCAAGACCTCCTGGCCGCATTACCGCCACTACCCCGTGGGCCGTGCTTTATCCCGGCCGCTGGTTCGATCACCGGCTTCCAAGACATCAGGCTCCGCGCGTCATCGAGC
>JASLDQ010000054.1 GCA_030151505.1 Chromobacteriaceae bacterium | reverse complement strand
ACACCGCGCTGCTGCTGGGAGGCGTCGGCGCCGGCGTACTGCTGCTCGGCGTGCCGCTGGCCTGGCTGGTGGCGGTGTATGAATTTCCCGGCCGTCGCCTGTTCAACTGGGCGCTGATGCTGCCGCTGGCGATGCCGGCCTACGTGATGGCCTTTACCCAGATCGGCCTGCTGGATTTCACCGGCCCGGTGCAGACCTGGCTGCGCGCGAGCTTCGGCAGCCCGGTGTGGTTTCCGCCCATCCGCTCGTCCGGCGGCGTGCTGCTGGTGATGAGCCTGACGCTCTACCCCTATGTCTATCTGCTGGCCCGCAACGCCTTTGCCACCCAAGGCCGGCGCGCGCTTGAGGCGGCCGCCTCGCTCGGCATGGGGCGGCGGCAGGGTTTCTGGCACGTGGCGCTGCCGATGGCGCGACCGTGGATCATCGGCGGGCTGAGCCTGGCGCTGATGGAAACACTGGCCGACTTCGGCACCGTCGCCGCCTTCAACTTCGATGCCTTCACCACCGCGATATATAAGGCATGGTTTGCGCTGTTCTCGCTGTCGGCCGCTTCGCAGCTCGCCTCCTTGCTGGTGCTGGTGGTATTCGCGCTGGTGTGGCTGGAGCAATGGGCGCGCGGCCGCCGGGCCTTCGCCGCCCGCGCCAGCGCGCCGTTGCCGCGGCTCAGGCTCGGCGGCCTGTCCGGCTGGCTGGCCGCCGCCTGGGCCACGCTGGTGCTGGCCATGGCCTTCCTCATTCCCTTCGTCCAGTTGCTGCTGTGGGCGTGGACCAGCGTCCAGCGCGATTTCGACGAGCGCTACTGGAGTTTCATCGGCAACTCGGTGACGCTGGCGCTGCTGGCCGCCGCGCTGCTGGTCGTGGTGGCGCTGCTGCTGGCCTATGCCCAGCGCCGCGACGGCAGCACGCCGACCCGCCTTCTGGTGCGGCTGGCCACGCTCGGTTATGCCGTGCCCGGTTCGGTGCTGGCGGTCGGCGTCTTCGTGCCAGTTGCCGCGCTCGATAACGGGTTGATCGCCTGGATACCGGCGTTTGCCGACCAGACCGCCATTCTCAAGGGCACGCTGGCGGTCATGCTGCTGGCCTACGTCGCCCGTTTCTCCGCCGTCGGCTTTTCGCCGGTCGACAGCGCCTTTGCCCGCATTCCCAAGAGCCAGGAGGAATCGGCCCGCCTGCTGGGCGAGAGCGGCATTCGTCTGTTTGGCCGGGTCTATCTGCCGCAGTTGCGCGGCGGCATCCTGGCGGCGGCGCTGATGGTGTTCGTCGACGTGATGAAGGAAATGCCGATCACGCTGATGACCCGGCCCTTCGGCTGGGACACGCTGGCGGTGCGGGTATTCGAAATGACCAACGAGGGCGAATGGGACCGCGCTGCGCTGCCGGCGGTCGCCATCGTGCTGGTGGGGCTGCTGCCGGTCGTGCTGCTGGCGCGGGAAAGAGGAAACCAATGATGAATGCGGAAAACCGGATCACGTCCTTGCTGGAAGTCCGTCACCTGTCGCTGCGTTATGGCGCGCGCGAAGTGGTCAGGGATCTGTCCTTCGGCCTTGCCCGTGGCGAGATCAGCTGCCTGCTCGGCCCGTCCGGTTGCGGCAAGACCACGGTGCTGCGCGCCATCGCCGGCTTCGAGCCGGTGGTGGGCGGCGAGATCGCGCTGGATGGCCGGATCATTTCCGGCGCGGATGTCCTGCTGCCGGCGCACCAGCGCCAGCTCGGCATGGTGTTTCAGGATTACGCGCTGTTTCCGCATCTGAACGTGGCCGACAACATTGCTTTCGGCCTGCGCGGCCAGCCGAAGGCCGCGCGGCGAGAACGGGTGGACGCGTTGCTGGCGCTGGTGGGGCTGACCGGCTACGGAGCGAGCTTTCCGCATGAACTGTCCGGTGGGCAGCAGCAGCGGGTCGCACTGGCGCGCGCGCTGGCGCCCAAACCGCAGCTCTTGCTGCTGGACGAGCCGTTTTCCAATCTGGACGTAGAGTTGCGGGAGCGGCTGGGGCAGGAAGTGCGCGCCATCCTCAAGCGCGAGAACGTGGCGGCGGTGCTGGTCACGCACGACCAGCGCGAGGCCTTCGCGATTGCCGACACCGTCGGCGTGATGCGCGACGGCCGGATCGAGCAGTGGGACACGCCGTACGCCTTGTATCACTGCCCGGTCAGCCGTTATGTGGCTGATTTCATCGGCGAAGGCGCTTTCGTGCCCGGCCATGTCAGCGGGCCGAAGTGCATCGAAATCGAAGTCGGCGAGTTCTGCCGCCTCGATCTGGACACCGCCGGCCTGACCCCGGGCGCGGCGGTCGACGTGCTGCTGCGGCCGGACGACGTGATCCACGACGACCACAGCCCGCTCAAGGCCCGCGTGGTCAACCGCGCCTTCCGCGGCGCCGAATTCCTCTACACCGTCGCGCTGCCGTCTGGCCGGCAGGTGCTGAGTCTGGTGGCCAGCCATCACGACCACGCCATCGGCGAGGAAATCGGCATCCGGCTGGAGCCGGACCATCTGATCGCCTTCGCTCCGGCCCGGTAGCCCGGTAGCCGGCCGGCCCCGCTGGCTCGCCTTGTTCCTTCATGTAGGGCTTGTGGCAGCTTGCCTGACCTCCGGGCAAGGCCGGTGGTTGACGGTATCAAGGGTTAGGCGGCGCCGCGCTCCGGCCGGTGCGGCCGGTCTCATCCTCCTTGCGCGGTCGATCCCATGTAGTCCAGATCGTCGCCGACCAACTGATGCTTCTCCAGCAGACGGTAGAGCGTGGCGCGCGAGATGCCCAGCACCACCGCCGCCTGCGAGTGATTGTGCTGGCAGACCGACAGCGTGCGCCGCAAGGCCGTGCGCTCGGCGTCGTCGCGGGCCTGATCCAGCGTCTGTCCCGTCATCGGCACCACGATGCCGTTCTCGAATCCCATGTCCGACGGCTGCACCACCCGGTCGTTGCTCATCACCACGCCCTGATGCACCCGATTCTGCAGCTCGCGCACATTGCCGGGCCAGTTGTAGGCCTGCATCACCGCGTAGGCCTCGGCGGCGAAGCGTTTTCTCGGCAGCTTGTGGCGGCAGGCGAAGCTCTGCAGAAAGCCGTTGGCCAGCAGCGGAATGTCATCCACCCGCTCGCGCAGCGCCGGCACGTTGAGCTGGCACACATTGAGGCGGTAGAACAGGTCGTCGCGGAAGGCACCAGTGGCGATGGCTGTCTGCAGGTCGACGTGGGTGGCCGATACCACGCGCGCGTCGACCGATTGCGTCACCGTGCCGCCCACCCGCTCGATCGTGCCTTCCTGCAGGAAACGCAGCAGGTTGGCCTGCAGATCGCGGGCCAGGTCGCCGATCTCGTCCAGAAACAGCGTGCCGCCGTCGCTGGCCTCGATCCTGCCGATCTTGCGCTGGGTCGCGCCGGTAAAGGCACCGCGCTCGTAGCCGAACAGCTCGGACTGGATCAGCGTGGCCGGAATGGCCGCGCAGTTGACCGCGACAAACGGGCCGGATTTGCGGGGCGACAAGCGGTGCAGCAGGCAGGCGACCATTTCCTTGCCGGTGCCGCTTTCGCCGCTGATCAGCACGCTGACATTGGTGGAGGCGACCTTGCGGATGTCTTCCTTGAGCCGCTGCATGCGCGGGCTGACGCCGACGAAACCGGGGAAATCCGGGGTGGCGTCGTCCGGTTCGTTGCGGGGCGTTCCCAGGCAGATCCTGCCGAAAAGCCGGCCGAGCGTGACGAGCAACCGGTCGATGTCGTAGGGCTGGGTATGGAAATCGTAGAACCAGTCATGCAGCAGCGAGCGCAGCGCGGGCTGCTCCATCAGCCGTTTCGGCACCGAGGCGATCCAGTCCACCCCGCTGTCGGCCAGGGCCGAGCGGATCAGCTGCTCGTGCCGCGACAGCTGTGCCTCGTCGAGGCAGTAGATGCCTGCGCAGGGTTTGAACTGCCGGCAGACGTGCCCCAACTTGTCGAGGCGGGTTTCGATCAGAACTTCCCAGCCGTGCTGTTCCAGCACTGAGATCATCCGCGTGGATTCCACGCTGGGATTGATCACCAC
>JASLDQ010000355.1 GCA_030151505.1 Chromobacteriaceae bacterium | reverse complement strand
GGCTGTGCGGACTGGAGCCCGGCCGGAACCAGGGCATGCGCGGGGACGGCGCAATGGTCGACAGCTACCGCCGTTTCATCTACATCCACGGGGCCGGCAGCTTCATCCCGATGGGCGCGCCGACCTCCAAGGGATGCGTGCGGATGACCAGCCCGGAAGTGATAGACCTGTATGACCTGGTGCCAGTCGGCACCGAGGTCCTGATCGACGAGGATGCCTGACATGCTTGCCCGCCTTGCCACCCTGTTTTCCGCCCTGCTGCTGTCGGCCACGCTGATGGCGGCGCCGCGTCCCGGCGACGCCGCACCGGCCTTCCGGCTGGCCGACCAGCACGGCACGGCCCATGCCCTGACCGACTATCGCGGCAAATGGCTGGTGCTGTACTTCTATCCCAAGGACGACACGCCCGGCTGCACCGAGCAGGCCTGCAGCTTCCGCGACGACTTCGCCCGGATCAAGATGCTCGGCGCCGAGGTCGTCGGCATCAGCGTCGACAGCGCGGCAAGCCATGCCGCCTTTGCCGGCAAGCACAACCTGCCCTTTCCGCTGCTGGCCGACGCGGACGGCAAGGTCGCCGCCAGCTACGATGCGCTCACCGATCTCGTGGTGGTCAAGTTCGCCAAGCGCCACACTTTCCTGATCGACCCGCAGGGCCGGATCCGCCAGCGTTATACCGACCTCGACACCAAGACCTACGCCAAAACCCTGATCGCCGACCTCGAAAGACTCGTCACCGCCCCATGAGCATTTCACTCACCACCCCCGCCCTGCTCTTCCCCGCCCTGTCGCTGCTGCTGCTCGCGTATACCAACCGCTTTCTCGGCCTGTCGTCCACCATCCGGGCGCTGTACGGCCAGTACAAGAACCACCCCGACCCCAAAATCATCAAGCAAATCCACAACCTGCGTCGCCGGGTGCTGCTTATCCGCAACATGCAGATCGTCGGCACCGCCAGCATCCTGCTGTCGCCGCTGAGCATGGCGCTGGTGTTCTTCGGCATGAACGACGCCGCGGTGTGGGCCTTCGGCCTGAGCCTGGTGCTGATGTGCCTGTCGCTGGGCCTGTCGGTGCTGGAGCTGATGATTTCGGGCGACGCGCTCAACATCCTGCTGTCGGACATGGAGCAGGAACTGGACAGCGAACGCGCGCAACACCACTGGCTGCGCGGTCGCTGACAGCGCGCCTCCCCCTTCTCCTCTCCCCGCAAACAGACCCAAAACCGCTCGTTGCCGCCAGCGCGCCGGGTTTTGTTTGCGGCTCCCGAGGCGGATTGCGATATCCTCGTGACCAGAAGTGCATAAAAAACAAAATCACACGAGGACAACATCATGCTCGATCGAATTTCGGTAGGGGGAAAGCTCAATCTCCTGATGCTGGTGGCGCTGGTCGGCACTCTGGTCATCATCATGCTGGCGGCGCTGGGCAAGCGCGACACCATGCTGGAAGACCGCCGCGACAAGATCCGCAACATCGTCGAAGTCGGCGTCGGCGTCCTGCAGGATTACGACGCCCAGGTTAAGGCCGGAAAGCTGACGCTGGCGGAAGCGCAGACCGCCGCCCGCCGCGCGCTGGCGGGCGTCCGCTACGACAGCAAGGAATACCTGATCGTCTACGACATGACGCCCGCCATGGTCATGCACCCGATCAAGCCGGAAATGAACGGCCAGGACGTCAGCAACGTCACCGACCCCAACGGCCATCGCTTCATGCTCGCCATCCGCGACATGGTGCGCGACCAGGGCAGCGGCTATATCGACTATCTGTGGCCGCAGCCCGGCTCGGACCACCCGGTGGCGAAAATCGCCTATGCCCAGGGGTTCAAGCCGTGGGGCTGGACTGACTCGACCGGCGTCTATCTCGACGACATCGAGGCCGCCTTCCGCCACGACGCAGCCCTGCTGCTGGGCCAGGTCGGCGTGGTGGCCGTGCTGATGGGCGCGCTGTCGCTGATGGTGCGCGCCAAGCTGCTGTCGCCGATCCGGCAGATGACCAGCACCATGTCGCTCGCCCACGAACAGAACGACCTGTCGCAGCGCACCCGGATCAGCAGCCGGGATGAGCTGGGCACGGTGGGACGGGCTTTCAACTCCCTGCTCGAAGGCTTCCAGCACACCCTCAAGGACATCGGCGGCAATAGCGAGCGGCTTGCCGCCAACGCCGCGCAACTGTCCGAGGGGGCCAACACCCTGGCCGTGACGACGGAGCAGCAGACCGCTGCCGTCAGTTCGTCGTCCGCCTCGCTGGAAGAGATCAGCAGCAGCATCAAGGAAACGTCGACGCTGGCGCAGCAACTGCTCGACACGGCCGCCCTCAACCATAGCCGCGCCACCGAAGGCGCCAGCACCACCCGCGCCCTGCACGAGGAGCTGACCAAACTGGAACGGTTGCTGACCGGCGACGTGACGGGCACGACGCTGAAGGTCAGCAACAGCATGGACGCGATCTCCCACATGACCCGCGAAGTCCGTGAGATCGCCGACCAGACCAACCTGCTGGCACTCAATGCCGCCATCGAGGCCGCCCGTGCGGGCGAAGCCGGGCGCGGCTTCGCCGTGGTGGCGGACGAAGTGCGCAAGCTGGCGGAAAAGTCCGCCCGCTCCGCCGACGAAATCGACGTGCTGACGCACGAGCTGCACGGCCTGACCTCCGCCATGCAGGCCCAGCTGTCGCAGGGTTGCGACGGCCTGAAGGCCAGCGAGAAGGCGTCCGCCGACATCGCCGGCATGCTGGACGAAACCCGAGGCAGCGCCGAATGCACCCGCGTCGGGGTGGAGAACATCACCGCCGCGCTGCACGAGCAGAACGTCGCCGTCAGCCGCATCGCCGCCGATGTCGGCCAGATCGCCTGTAGTGCGGAGAGCCACTACCGGGTGGTCAACGACAGCGCCGCGGCAGCGCGGGAGCTGGAGGCGCTCGCGAGCGAACTGCGCGGTTCGGTCGGACGCTTCAAGCTGGCCTGAGCGGTCCGCGCCGGCCTGTGACGGCACGGCTGGCGCATGAAAACAAACCGCCCGCTGCGTCATGCAGCGGGCGGTTCCGTTTTCGCTCGGGCGGAAAGGCCTGGATCAGGCCGCCGCGACCGGAATCTTGCCGATCCTGGCCTGCCATTCGGCCGGGCCCGTCTTGTGCACGCTGGTGCCATGGGAATCGACCGCCACCGTCACTGGCATGTCTTCCACGGTGAACTCGTAGATCGCTTCCATGCCCAGATCGGCAAAGCCGACCACCTTGGCTTCCTTGATAGCCTTGGACACCAGATAGGCCGAACCGCCGACCGCCATCAGGTAGGCCGACTGGTTGTCGCGGATGGCGTCGATGGCGACCGGACCGCGCTCGGACTTGCCGATCATTGATATCAGGCCGGTCTGCTCCAGAATCTTGCGGGTGATCTTGGCCATGCGGGTGGCGGGGGTCGGGCCGGCCGGGCCGACGACCTCGTCGCCGACCGGATCG
>JASLDQ010000385.1 GCA_030151505.1 Chromobacteriaceae bacterium | reverse complement strand
CCACGGGCCGAACGCGGCGCCTGGATTTGCCCAGTCCGTCATTGTTGTTTCAGGTAAAGGAGTGTCGTCATGCTGAAGAAGCTGCTACTGGCCCTGTCAGGTGCACTGTTGTTCCAGTTCGCCGCCGCCGCGGTCAACATCAATACCGCCAGCCAGGCCGAACTCGAAGCCCTCAACGGCATCGGTCCGGCCAAGGCCCGCGCCATCATCGACTATCGCCAGAAGCACGGACCGTTCAAGAACGTGAACGAACTGGACGCGGTGCCGGGCATCGGCGCCAAGACCATGGACAAGCTCAAGCCCGATCTGAGCATCTCCGGCCCGACCACTTTGCCGGCCAAAGCCGCCAAGCCCGCCAAACCCGGGGAGAAACCAGCCCAGCCCGCTGCCAAACCGGCGAGCCCGGCGGCTTCCGCCGCCGCCAAACCGCAAGCTCCGGCAGCCAAACCCGCCATGCCGGCGCCGGCCACCGGCAAGAAAAAGCCGGAAGACGCCGCCAAGAAACCCTGATGCGCTGACGCTTGCGCTCCCGACGCCCCGCCCTGTGCGGGGCGTTGTCGTTTCAGTGTCCAGCCGCAAAGCCGCGGTTATAAAGCAGCTGGCTGAAAATCAGGATAATGAATAAAGAAACAAAAAATAATTACTTTTGATTATTTTGGCGTGCGCGCAGACTTAATTCCATCAAGTTATTTTTGATTCATCAATAAGAATCAAGGGATATAAGGAAGCTTCGCATGCAGGTCATCGCCATCACCGGCAGCCCCAACCGCAAGTCGCGCTCCAGCAGTCTGGTCGAACGTGCCGGCCAGATTCTCGCCGCCCACGGCATCAAGCTCGACGTGGTCAGCGTCAACGACATTCCGCCCGCCGACCTGATCGGCGCCAACTTCAAGAGCGAGGCCGTCCGCGACGTGACGACCCGTGTCTATGCCGCCCGCGCCGTGATCGTGTCCACCCCGGTCTACAAGGCGGCCTACTCCGGCGCGCTCAAGACCCTGCTCGACCTGCTGCCCGAACGCGCCTTCGCCGACAAGATCGTCCTGCCCATCGCCACCGGCGGCTCCTCCGCCCACATGCTGGCGGTCGACTACGCCCTCAAGCCGGTCCTGTCCGCCCTCAAGGCCCGTCAGATCCTCAACGGCGTGTTCGCCGCCGATGCCCAGGTCGGCTACAAGCCCGACGGCAGCCTGCAGCTCGACAGCGATGTCGGCCAGCGGCTGGACGACGCGCTCGAGCGCCTGCTGGCCTCGCTGCACGGCGTCGAAGGCCGCGTCGTCACCAATCCCAACCAGCTCAACGACCGGCTGAAGCTGGCCCAGTTCAGCGTCTGATCCCTTTTCCCCCTTCCCCTTTCTCGGAGTCCTGCCATGTCCAGACTGACCCGTCGCGTTTTCCTGCTCGCCGGCGCGCTCGCCGCCGCCAACCTGGCCCTGCCGGCCCACGCCGCCGAGGCCGACACCGTCCGCATCGGCTACCAGAAATACGGCACCCTGGTGCTGCTCAAGGCCAAGGGCACGCTCGAAGCACGGTTGAAGCCCTTGGGCGTGGCGGTCAAATGGACCGAATTCCCGGCCGGCCCGCAACTTCTGGAAGGGCTGAACGTCGGCAGCATCGACATCGGCACCACCGGCGAAGCGCCGCCGATCTTCGCCCAGGCCGCCGGCGCCGATCTGGTCTACATCGGCAACGAGCCGCCGGCGCCGGCCGCCGAGGCGCTGGTGGTGCCCAAACAGTCGGCCATCCGCAGCGTGGCCGATCTCAAGGGCAAGAAGATCGCGCTGAACAAGGGTTCCAACGTCCACTACCTGCTGGTCAAGGCGCTGGAAAAGCACGGTCTCAAGTACAGCGACGTCCAGACCATCTACCTGCCGCCGGCCGACGCGCGTGCTGCCTTCGAACGCGGCAGCGTCGACGCCTGGGCGATCTGGGATCCCTTCCTCGCCGCCGCCGAAAAACAGATCGGCGCCCGCGTGCTGACCGATGGGAAGGGCATCGTCAGCAACCACCAGTTCTACTTCGCCCGCCGCGGATTCGCCCAGCAGTCGCCCAAGGTCGTCAGCGCGGTGCTGGAAGAGCTCGACAAGATCGACCAGTGGGGCAAGGCCCATCCGCGGGAGGTCAGCCAGGACCTCGCTCGCGAAGTCGGCCTGCCGCTGCCGGTCACCGAGCTGTCCACCGCGCGCTACAGCTTCGGCGTGACGCCGATCAGCCCGGCCGTGCTGCAGGAGCAGCAGAAGATCGCCGACACCTTCCACCAGCTCGGCCTGATTCCCAAGCCGCTGCGCGTGGCCGACGCGGTGGTGAAGCCGGTGGCGACCGCGAAAAAGTAAATCCCGCCCGCGCCCGCCGGAGGCGGCGGGCCGGTTGCCGGCCGCCGCGCTCCGCGCCGTCAGGCTTGTCCCGTTCAAAGAGGTTGCTGCAATGAATATCTTCTGGTTCTTCCCCACCCACGGCGATGGCCGTTACCTCGGCACCACCGAAGGCGCGCGCGCCGTCGATCAGGACTATCTCGGCCAGATCGCCCGCGCGGCCGACCGCCTCGGCTTCAACGGCGCGCTGATTCCGACCGGCCGCTCGTGCGAGGACCCGTGGGTGGCCGCCGCCAGCCTGATCCCGCTGACCAAGAAGCTGAAATTCCTGGTGGCGGTCCGCCCCGGCATCATGCAGCCGACCGTGGCGGCGCGCATGGCCTCGACTTTCGACCGCCTGTCCGGCGGCCGCCTGCTGGTCAACGTGGTGGCCGGTGGCGACCCGGCCGAGTTCGCCGCCGACGGCGTGCGCTTGTCGCACGACGAGCGCTACGAAGCCGCCGACGAATTCCTCAAGGTGTGGAAGGGCGTACTGGCCGGCGAGACGGTCACGCTCAAGGGCAAGCACGTCGACGTCGAGGGCGCCAAGGTGCTGTTCCCGCCGGTGCAGGCGCCGCATCCGCCGCTGTATTTCGGCGGCTCGTCCGATGCCGCGCACGAGCTGGCGGCCGACCACATCGACACCTACCTGACCTGGGGCGAACCGCCGGCTGCGGTGGCGGACAAGATTGCCGACGTGCGCGCCCGCGCCGCCCGCCGCGGCCGCACCGTCAAGTTCGGCCTGCGCGTGCACGTCATCGTGCGCGAAACCAATGAAGCAGCCTGGACGGCGGCCGACGAGCTGATCAGCAAGCTCGACGACGACACCATCGCCACCGCGCAGGCGG
>JASLDQ010000216.1 GCA_030151505.1 Chromobacteriaceae bacterium | reverse complement strand
GCGAACGTGCATATCGAAAGCATGCTCCAGCCGGTGCGGAGTCTGGCCACCGATGGTTTCCACTGCGTCGCGGAAGTATTCGCGCAGTTGGTCGCGGTACAGCGGATGCACGCAGTTTTCGATGATCTGCTCGGCGCGTTCGCGCGGGGCCAGGCCGCGCAGGTCGGCCAAACCCTGCTCGGTGACGATGATGTCGACATCGTGCTCGTTGTGGTCGCAGTGCGACACCATCGGCACCACGCTGGAGATCTTGCCGTCCTTGGCGATCGACTTGGTGGCGAAGATGGCCAGGAAGGCATTGCGGGCAAAATCGCCCGAGCCGCCGATGCCGTTCATCATGTGGGTGCCGCCGACGTGGGTGGAGTTCACGTTGCCGTAGATGTCCACTTCCAGCGCGGTGTTGAGCGCGATCAGGCCGAGCCGGCGGATCACTTCCGGATGGTTGCTGACTTCCTGCGGACGCAGCACCAGCCGGTCACGATATTTCTCGATATTGCCGAACACCTGCTCGGCGCGTTTGGCCGACACGGTGATGGACGAACCCGAGGCGAAGGTCATCTTGCCGGCGTCCATCAGGTCGAAGGTCGAATCCTGCAGCACTTCCGAGTACATGGTCAGGTTGTCGAACGGCGAATCGACAAAACCGGCCAGTACGGCGTTGGCAATGGTGCCGATGCCGGCCTGCAGCGGCGGCAGCGGTTGCGGCATGCGGCCGCGGGCCACTTCGCGCTCGAAGAAGTCGATCAGGTGGCGGGCGATGGCAGCGGTTTCGGCATCGCCCGGCAGCGCGTTGGACGGGCTGTCGTTCTTGTTGGTGATGACGACGGCGGCGATTTTTTCCAGCGGGATCTGCACCGACGGCGTGCCGACGCGGTCATCGACACGGACGATGGGCAGCGGCTCGCGTTCCGGGCGGCGCTTCGGAATCCAGATGTCGTGGATGCCTTCCAGCTCCAGCGGCTGGGCCAGATTGATTTCGACGATGACCTTGTCGGCCAGGATGGCGAAGCTGGCCGAGTTGCCGACCGAGGTGGTCGGCACGATGGCGCCGTCTTCAGTGATCGCCACCGCTTCGACGATGGCCAGATCCATCGGGCCGATCTGGTTGGAACGCAGCAGCTCGACCGTCTCGGACAAGTGCTGGTCGACGAACATCACCTCGCCCTTGTTGATGGCGCGGCGCAGGGTGGTGTCGACCTGGAAGGGCATGCGGCGCTCGAGCACGCCGGCTTCGGTCAGCATCTTGTCGACGTCGTGGCCGAGCGATGCGCCGGTAATCAGGGTGATGCGGATTTGCTCGTCGCGGGCGCGCTCGGCCAGCGCCACCGGCACCTCCTTGGCGTCGCCGGCGCGGGTAAAGCCGCTCATGCCGACGGTCATGCCGTCCTTGACCAGCAGGGCGGCCTGTTCCGGGGTCATGATGCGATCGCGCAGGGCGGGATGGCGAATGCGATCCTGATACTTCACGTGTAATCTCCAGAATCCTCGGAGCAGCCTTGTTGTTGACGCCGGCTCGCTCTGGTGGCGGGTCCGGGGGCTGCGTCTCCAGGGAGGGTGCTTTATTGCAGGTGCTTCCTCACCGAGCGTTTGCTCGATTTTAAGCGCTCGTTGGCGACGCGGCAAATTCAGACAAGCTATTTGCCCTTACGGCTCAATCCTCCAGTCATGACAACGCCCGCCGGGAGCTGTCCGGGCGGGCGTTGTTGTGGCGGTGCGCGGCCTTTGGCCGGCGAATCAGAGCAGCGTGCTCAGATCCTTCGCTTCCCAGTGCGGGAAATAGCGCCGCACCAGCGCATTGAGTTCGCGCTCGAACTCGCGATAGTGCGCCAGCTCGTCGCGCGCGGCCTGGCCGTCGGACTCGGCGGCGGCCACGATCATGCCGGCGCCGGCGGTGGCGTTGGACAGGCGGTCGATCACGATCAGGCTGCCGGTGCCGCGGCAGGCAGCATAGGCGTCGAACACCACCGGCGCGTTGAAGCTCAGGCGGCACAGGCCGATCTCGTTGAGCTTGAGCTCGGCCGCGTCCACCTGCTCCAGCGTGTTGACGTCGATGCGATGGATGATGCGCTCGACCCGGCCGAACACGCGCTTGCCGGCCAGCTTGAACGCGTATTCGCGCCCGACCGTCAGCGGCGCTTCGTCCATCCACACTAGATGCGCGTCCAGCGTGGCCGAGACGGCCGGCGCCGGCTCGGCGGCCCGCACCAGCATGTCGCCGCGCGACACGTCGATTTCGTCTTCCAGCGTCAGCGTCACGGCCTGGCCGGCATGGGCCAGCGGCAGATTGCCGTCGGCGGTGACGATGGCGGCCACCCGGCTCTGCTTGCCCGACGGCAAGGCGGTGAGCAGATCGCCCGGCTTGACCGAACCGGCAGCGATGGTGCCGCAGAAGCCGCGGAAGTCCAGATTGGGGCGGTTGACGTACTGCACCGGGAAGCGGAACGCCCCCAGTGGCGCGTCGCCACCCAGTTGCACCTCTTCCAGCCACTGCATCAGGGTCGGCCCCTGATACCACGGCGTGCGCTCGCTCGCGCTCACCACGTTGTCGCCACGCAGCGCCGAGATCGGCACGAAGCGGATGTCCGGAATTGCCAGCTTGCCGGCGAATTCCAGGTAGTCGGCGCGGATGCGGTCAAACACGCTCGGGTCGAAGTCGACCAGATCCATCTTGTTGATCGCCACCACCACATGGCGGATGCCGAGCTGGCTGACGATGAAGCTGTGGCGGCGGGTCTGGGTCTGCACGCCGTAGCGCGCGTCGATCAGGATCACCGCCAGGTCGCAGGTGGAGGCGCCGGTGGCCATATTGCGGGTGTACTGCTCGTGCCCCGGGCAGTCGGCGATGATGAACTTGCGCTTGTCGGTGCTGAAGTAGCGGTAGGCCACGTCGATGGTGATGCCCTGTTCGCGCTCGGCCTGCAGGCCGTCCACCAGCAAGGCGAGGTCGATGTCCTCGTCGGTGGTGTTGTACTTCTTGCTGTCTTTCTGGATGGCGGCGAGCTGGTCCTCGAAGATCAGCTTGGAGTCATGCAGCAGGCGGCCGATCAGGGTGGACTTGCCGTCGTCGACATTGCCGCAGGTGATGAAGCGCAGCAGGTCCTTGTTCTCGTGCTGCTTGAGGTAGCCGAGGATGTCGGCGGCGATCAGTTCGGATTGGTGCGACATCAGAAATACCCCTCCATCTTTTTCTTTTCCATCGAGCCGGCCGAATCGTGGTCGATCGCGCGGCCCTGCCGTTCGCTGGTCTTGGTCAGCAGCATTTCCTGGATGATCTCCGGCAGGGTGGCCGCCTGCGACTCGACCGCGCCGGTCAACGGATAACAGCCCAGCGTGCGGAAGCGCACCGGACGCAGCTCGGGCTTCTCGCCCTCGCGGAGCGGCATGCGCTCGTCGTCGACCATGATCAGCATGCCGTCGCGGTTGACCACCGGGCGTTCGGCCGCGAAGTACAGCGGCACGATCTCGATGTTTTCCAGATAGATGTATTGCCAGATATCGAGCTCGGTCCAGTTCGACAGCGGGAACACGCGGATGCTCTCGCCCTTGTCGATCTGGCTGTTGTAGATGTTCCAGAGTTCGGGACGCTGGTTCTTCGGGTCCCAGCGGTGGTTCTTGTCGCGGAACGAGTAGACGCGCTCCTTCGCGCGCGATTTTTCCTCGTCGCGGCGCGCGCCGCCGAAAGCGGCGTCGAACTTGTACTTGTTGAGTGCCTGTTTCAGGCCCTCGGTCTTCATCACGTCGGTGTGCTTGGCGCTGCCGTGGCTGAACGGACCGATGCCGGCGTCCACGCCGTCCTGGTTGATGTGGACCAGCAGCTCCATCCCGGTTTTCTTCGCCATGTGATCGCGGAAGTCGATCATCTCGCGGAACTTCCAGGTGGTGTCGACGTGCAGGAGCGGGAACGGCGGCTTGCCCGGGTAGAAGGCCTTGAGCGCCAGATGGAGCATCACGGACGAGTCCTTGCCGATCGAGTACAGCATCACCGGGTTTTCGAACTCGGCGGCGACCTCACGGATGATGTGGATGGACTCGGCTTCCAGTTGCTTGAGGTGAGTCAGCCTCGCCTCGGAGAGTTGTAGGGACATGGTCTGCCTGCTTCGGTACGGAGAACGGTCAGCCGGGAAAGCCGGACTCACCGCGGGTCATATGCTTAGACGCAATGTACCGGACATGGCTTCAGGACGAAAAACCGTTTCGCAATATCGTTATATGGAAAGCCGATTCATGCGGGAATCGGCCATAAGGATTGCCGCTTTGTTCCGAACGCTTATCCAGGCTCAAGGATGGCGCGCAGGAGGCTCGGCATCATGCGCCGGTCCCCCAAACGCCTCTCGAAGGAACCCTCCATGAACGACCAGACTTTCGGCTTCGACGCCCGTGGCGTCGCCAAGCGCTTCCGCCACGCCGCGATCTTCGGCGCGATCGAATCGCTGAACGACGGCGAGACCATGCGCTTCGTCAACGATCACGATCCCCTGCCCCTGCTCGACCAGATCGAGCAGCGCTACGGCAGCCAGATCGCCATCGCCTACGTGGCGCGCGAGCCGGGCAATATCGTCATCGATTTTTCCGTCCGGCTGGCCGCCACGCCGGCTCAGGAAAGCGGTGGTTGCGGCGGTGGCACCGGCGGTTGCGGCTGCTCCGGCCACTGACCGCGAAACACCGTTTCCGATTCCGCGGTGCGGGCCACGTCCTTTCCGGAAGGCGTCCAGCATCGCGGGGCGTTTTCCGGCAACCGCCTCCGTTTCCGCCGCGAAAGATGTGTCGGCCTCAGAATCGCCGCAAGTCAGTAAACATCGGCGGAATGCATCGCCCACAGGTGCGCCGCCACCAGTGCCCGCCACGGTGTAAAGCCGGCCAGCCAGTCCCTCGTCTCGTTTTCCGTCACCTTGTCCGGCACGCCGAGCAGGGCCTGCAGATTGCGCCGCACCGCGGCATCTCCGTGCAGCGAGCCGTCCAGCCAGCCAAAGCCTCGCAGCAGCGCGTAATTGACCGTCCACGGACCGATGCCGCGCACCCGCAGCAAGGCCTCGCGGATGTGTTCGACCGGCAACTCCACCGTCCACGCTTCCAGCGGGAACAGTCCGGCCTGGACCTGCCGGCTCAGGACCAGCAGGCTGCCGGCCTTGGTCTGCGAAAAGCCGGCCGCCCGCAGCACTGTCTCATCCAGACCGGCCAGTCGGCTGGCGTCCGGATAGCACCACAGTCCGGCCGAGTGCCGTAGCCCGGCGGCAACGATCAGCTTGCGCCGCGCCGCCACCGCCGCGCTCACGCTGATCTGCTGCCCGGCGATCGCCCAGGTCAGCGCCTCGAACGGCGTTGCGGCAAGCGGCACCCGCAAGCCCGGGTGGGCCGCAATCAACCGCCCCAGCTGCGGATGCGTGCGATAGGTCTCTTCAAAAGCCTCGACCGGCTGGGTCAGGCCCAGCATGCGCCGCACCATCCGTTCCAGCATGTCCTGATCCCCGGCACCGGCGGGTCCGTCG
>JASLDQ010000189.1 GCA_030151505.1 Chromobacteriaceae bacterium | reverse complement strand
GGCTTCCAGCTCGGCCATGCGCTCGCGCCAGCCCCAGGCATCGCGGTACTGCGCCGCGCCGCGCAGGCGGTCGGTGACGATCAGGACGGATTCGCCCCCGGACTCGACTCCGTTGAGCCCGTGCGGCGCGCCGTCGAACGGCAACCCGGCAGCATCGGCCAGCGCTTGCGCCAGCGGGTCGTCCGCCAGCACGTCGTCGAACGACGGTCGCTGCGGCGTGGAGACATCGCCCTCGCCCCAGAACCACACGCTGTTGACGACAGGCTCGCCGGCCTGTTCTCGCGCCTCGTTGACCGGATGGGAAAAGAACAGCATCTGGATTTCGTTCATCCAGCCCGTCCATTCCATCCCGCGCGGGCCGGCCGGCAAATGCGGATCGATATTGTCGCCGATGACGGTTTCGAGCGCGGTGAAGCCGGCCTGGGGAGAACTCTGGCACTCGACGTACCAGCGGTCCGGCACCGGCGCGTGAAAACGCAGGCCGTCGTCGGCAAAGTGCCGGTTCAGCACGGCGATCAGCTCGTCGGCTTCCTGCCGGGAGATGCTCATCACCCCGCTGTCGGCCAGCACCAGCGCGGTTCGTTCGGCGCGCAGGTGGACCGGATCGGCTCGCAGCCAGTGGCCACGGGACGTATCGAGCCCGTCGATGCGGCCGGTCAGCCGCGCCACCGCCGGAGAAGCCAGACCAAAACTCCGGCCCAGCCAGGCATCCAGCGCCTCCGGCAACGGCTCGATCACGGCCCGGCCGAGCAGCCATTCCAGCCCTGGCAGCGGCAGGTCGCGCGTGAGTTCGGCAAGGTTGTCGTCCGGCCAGGCCAGGCCGGGCACCGCCAGGGTCAACTTCATTGCGCCGGGCTGTCGTCGGCGAAAAGGCTGGCCGGATTGGGCGCGATGGCGCTGAAGTGGAACACCACGCCCAGCACCACCAGCGGCCCGGCGGTGCGCTGCCAGCGCATCACATAGCGGTGGCCGCCGGCCGGACTGTTGTCGGGCAGGGGCTGGATTTCGGGTGCGGCCAGCTTGTGCTCGGCGTCGGCCGGCGGCGCAAAGCGCTTTTGCAGCGCCGGCAGATCGGCGCCGGAAGCAACCGCCTGCTCGAACTGGCCGCGGATGACTGCGGCCTCGTCGTACATCGGCTTGACGTAGTGGAAGTAGCTCCACAGGAAACCGAACAGCAGCACCCAGCCCGCTATGCTGCCGGCCACGAACAAAATCTTGCCGAAAAAGGCGAGTAGATATTTCATCAGGCCACCGTCACCCGGGCGAACTTGCGCTTGCCCACCTGCAGCACGGTGGTGCTGCCGCTGGCGAGCGCGAAGCCCTTGTCCTCGACCTTGTCGCCGTCGGCCTTGACCCCGCCGCCCTGGATCATGCGCAGCGCCTCGGACGTGCTGGCGACCAGCCCGGCGTCCTTGAGCACGTTGGCGATCGGCAGACTGCCGTCGGTGGCGGCCAGCGTGATTTCCGGCATGTCGTCCGGAATGGCGTTCTTCTGGAAGCGGGCCTCGAAGTCGGCCAGCGCGGCGGCGGCGGCGGCTTCGTCATGAAAGCGCGCGACCAGTTCCTGCGCCAGCATCACCTTCACGTCGCGCGGATTGCGGCCGGCCTCGACCTCGGCCTTGAGCGCGGCGATCTCGGCCACGCTACGGAAGGAGATCAGGTCGTACCAGCGCCACATCAGGGTGTCGGAGATCGACATCACCTTGCCGAAGATTTCGTTGGCGGGTTCGGACACGCCGACATAGTTTCCGAGCGACTTGGACATCTTGTTGACGCCGTCCAGCCCTTCCAAGAGCGGCATCATGATCACGCACTGTGGCTTCTGGCCGTGCTGTTCCTGCAGCATGCGCCCCATCAGCAGGTTGAACTTCTGGTCGGTGCCGCCCAGCTCGATATCGGCGCGCATTGCCACCGAATCGTAGCCCTGCATCAGCGGGTACATGAATTCGTGGATGGCGATCGGCTGGTTGGAGGCGAAGCGCTTCTTGAAGTCGTCGCGCTCGAGCATGCGGGCCACCGTGGTGCTGGCGGCGAGCTTGAGCATGCCGGCCGCCCCCAGGTCGGTCGACCAGGTGGAGTTGTAGCAAATCTCGGTCTTGGCCGGATCGAGGATCTTGAACACCTGTTCGGTGTAGGTCTTGGCGTTGGCCTCGACCTGCTCGCGGCTCAGCGGCGGGCGGGTGCTGTTCTTGCCGGACGGGTCGCCGATCTGGGCAGTGAAGTCGCCGATCAGGAACATGATGTGGTGGCCCATGTCCTGCAGCTGGCGCATTTTGGTCAGCACCACGGTGTGGCCCAGATGCAGGTCGGGCGCGGTCGGATCGAAGCCGAGCTTGACCCGCAGGGGGCGGCCTTCCTTCAGTTTCTGGATCAACTCCGCTTCGATAAGGATTTCCTCAGCCCCGCGCCGGATGATTTCCATCGCGGCGGCGATGTCGGCGGGTACTGTTTGCTTCTGGTCCATGCAATATTCCATTTCGCGCACCCAACTTCATTACGCGATCATAAGTCGTTGAAAATATGACATTTACCGGCCAAGTAAAATACCATCCAGGCCGGCAAACCGGTTAAACTTTGCGCATTGAGCTTTGACACAGCAGACATTTTGTCTGGCAAACAGCCACTACCGCCAGACTTTATGCGGCCTTTACTGAAAAACTCTCCCAGCGGAAACGGCGAGAGAGTCGTTTTTTTCGGGCAATGATGAATTATCGCAAACTGCTTTCCTTATCGCAAAACCGGCACGTCGACCTGCACCTGAGCCACGTGGGCTGGTTGGCGCTGGCGGCCATGCCGCTGCTGATGGGCGTGGCGACCGCCTTCGCCGTCGCGCCGGGCAACCCGGCCATCGATGTTGATGTCGTCAGCGTCACCGAAAACCTGGCCTTGCCGGCCTATACGCTGCCGGCAGAAAACCACGAACGCTATTGGCGCGCCGAGACCATCCAGCGCGGCGACACTCTGGCACGGGCGATGCACCGGGCCGGGGTGCGCGACAGCGAAGCGATGCGTTTCATCCGCCAGAGCCCCCTCTCGCGCGACATGCTGCGCCTGCCGGTCGGCGCCACCCTGCACATAGAGACGAACGACGCCGGCGAAATGCTGGCGATCCGCTATCTGCAGGATGACCAGAACGGCGAAAAACGCCTGCTGAGCATCAAGCAGCACAACGGCGAGTGGCAGGCCAACGCCGACGCGGTCGAGGCGGACGCCATCGCCACCCCGCGCATCCTTCAGGTCCGCAGCACGTTTGCCGCCGCGGCGCGGCAAGCCCGGATTCCGGGTGACATCCGCACCCAGCTGGCGGAAATGTTCTCCGACGAATTCGACCTCGACGCCCTGCGCCCCAACGACAGCGTGAGCCTGATCTACGAAACCCTCTATTACGAAGGCGAAACCATCGGCACCGGCCGGATTCTGGCGGCCGAAGTGGAACGCGCCGGCAAGAAAATCCAGGCCTATTACTACGCCCACGACGAAGAATCCGGCAGCTACTACTACGCCGACGGCCGGCCGCTGAAAAAGGGCTTCGACATCAGGCCGGTCGACAACGCCCGCATCAGTTCCGGCTTCGGCACCCGCCGCCATCCGGTGCTGGGCGGCCTGCGCATGCATGAGGGCATCGACTATGCCGCCCCGAGCGGCACGCCGATCCGGGCGAGCGCGGACGGGGTCGTCGCCAGAGCCGGCGGCGAGTCCGGCTACGGCAACGTGGTCAAGATCCGGCACAAGGGCCGCTACGAAACCGTCTACGCCCACATGAGCCGCTTCGCACCCGGCCTGCATGCCGGCAGCCCGGTCAAGGCCGGCGACGTGATCGGCTTTGTCGGCTCCACCGGCCGCTCGACCGGCCCGCACCTGCACTTCGAGCTGCATGTCGACGGCACGCCGGTCGATCCCGCCGTCAACGCCCTGCCCGCGCCCCGCCTGTCGGCCGTCGCCCTGCGCAGCTTCCAGCATGACAACGTCGCGCTGGCCAAGCAGCTCAAGGTACTGGACAGCACTCCGGTCGCGATCGCACAGGCGGAATAAGCACAGCGCCGGAAGTGCCGGCGGGCGTGTCCCGGGCACATCGCGCCGCGGCGGATGCCACGCACGGCATTGCCCGCGCGGCCAGGGCGGGCAAACGCGAGGCCGATCGAGAAAACCATTCCTGCGACGACTCCATTCCCGCCTCTCGCGGACAGTCATATGGCGCCCGACGCCATGCAGGGCTGCCCGGGTTCGCCGGGCGGCACACCAAACCAGCCGATCCGGTGCGGCATCCTCGGGCATCCGTCCTTCAAGCAGGCCAATTCCCGCTACAATCGCCCCATCCAAATCGATCGGGGCGTTTTCATGCCTGCTTCCCCTGCCTGTGACCTTTACGTCGGCCTGATGTCCGGCACCAGCATGGACGGTGTCGATGCCGTACTGACCGATTTTTCCGGCCCGCACCCCGCCGTGCTGGCCGACTTTGCCCTGCCCTATCCGGCCGGCCTGCGCGAGCAGCTGCTCGCCCTGCAGGCACCGGGCGACAACGAGCTCGACCGCGCCGCGCGGCTGGGCAACGAACTGGCCGACCTCTACGCCGCCGCCGTTCTCGGCGCGCTCGATGTCGCCGGCCTGCACGCCGGCCGCATCGCCGCCGTCGGCTGCCACGGCCAGACCGTCCGCCACGCGCCGCAGGCGGGCTACACCCTGCAGCTCAACAACCCGGCCCGGCTGGCCGAGGCTTGCGGCATCACGGTGGTGGCCGACTTCCGCAGCCGCGACATCGCCGCCGCCGGCCAGGGCGCCCCGCTGGTCCCCGCCTTTCATCAGGCCGTCTTTGCCGACGCGGATGAAGCGCGTGTGGTGCTCAACATCGGCGGCATCGCCAACCTGAGCCGGCTCGTGCCCGACCAGCCGGTCGTCGGCTTCGACACCGGCCCTGGCAACATGTTGATGGACAGCTGGGTTCGGCGTCACCGGCAGATGGAATTCGATCAAGACGGCGACTGGGCCGCCGCCGGTTCCGTGCTGCCCGATTTGCTGGCATCGCTGCTGGCCGAGCCCTATTTCACCCAGGCGGCGCCCAAAAGCACCGGACGCGACCTGTTCGATACCGCCTGCCTCGATGCCCGCCTGTCCGGTCGCGAAGCTCCGGCCGACGTACAGGCGACGCTGGCCGAACTCACTGCCGTCAGTGCCGCCGACGCCATCCTGGGCTGTGCACCACAGGCCGCGGCGGTCTATGTCTGCGGCGGCGGCGCC
>JASLDQ010000167.1 GCA_030151505.1 Chromobacteriaceae bacterium | reverse complement strand
GGCGGCGTCCTGGTTGAAGGTGTAGCGCAGCATCATCGCCAGCGACAGGATGGTGGCCAGCGGGTTGGCCATGTTCTTGCCGGCGATGTCCGGGGCCGAACCATGGCTCGGCTCATACAGGCCCTTGCCGTTCTGGTCGAGCGAGGCCGACGGCAGCATGCCAATCGAGCCGGTCAGCATCGACGCTTCGTCCGACAGGATGTCGCCGAACATATTGCCGGTCACCACCACGTCGAACTGTTTGGGCGCGCGCACCAGCTGCATGGCGGCGTTGTCGACCAGCATGTGGCTCAGTTCCACGTCCGGGTATTCGGCTGACACTTCGATCATCACGTCGCGCCACAACTGGGTGGCTTCCAGCACGTTCATTTTGTCGACCGAGCACAGTTTCTTGCCGCGCTTCTGCGCGGTCTTGAACGCGACGTGGGCAATGCGGCGGATTTCCGACTCGCTGTAGATCATGGTGTTGTAACCGACGCGCTCGCCGTTGCGCACTTCGATCGCGCGAGGCTCGCCGAAGTAGATGTCGCCCACGAGTTCGCGGATGATCATCAGGTCCAGGCCCGACACCACTTCGGGTTTGAGGGTGGAAGCATTCGCCAGTTCCGGGTACAGGATGGCCGGGCGCAGGTTGGCGAAGATGTTCATCGCCTTGCGGATGCGCAACAAGCCGCGCTCCGGGCGCTGCTCGCGCGGCAGCGTGTCCCACTGCGGGCCGCCCACGGCGCCCAAGAGCACCGCGTCGGCTTCCAGCGCCAGCTTCAGCGTAGCATCCGGCAGCGGATCGCCGGTCGCATCCACTGCGCAGCCGCCGATGAGGGCGGTTTCGGTTTCGACCGGCAGGCCTTCCTGCTTGAACACATCCAGCACGCGCAATGCCTGCGCCACGATTTCGGGACCGATGCCGTCACCCGGCAGAACTGCAATCTTCACGACTTGACCTCTATGTCTTGTATAAGAGTGGAAATTGATGTTATGCCCAAGATAATAACCTGATGCCGTTGCAAATGTGGCCCCCGCGACGACGAATTTTTGTGCGGACACTACCGCGAACAAGACGAGCGTTTTGCCTGCGGGAGGATTAAGCTGGAGACAGCGAGCTGTCATGCGGATTTCATGTGCATGCGCTTTGCTGATGGATGATGCTCAACCCGCCACAGAGAGGACGCCTCCATGCCCAAGAAAAAAGCTTCCACGCCGGCCGCCAAGCTGTTTGTCCTCGATACCAACGTGCTCATGCACGATCCGACCAGCCTGTTCCGCTTCGAGGAACACGATATCTTCATTCCCATCGTCACGCTGGAAGAACTGGACACCCACAAGCGCGGCATGAGCGAAGTCTCCCGCAACGCCCGCCAGACCAGCCGCTTTCTCGATGAGCTGATCGGCGGCTTCGAGGGCGAGATCGGCGAGGGCATCTCGCTGGCGGACAAGAGCCAGGGCGCGGCCACCGGCAAGCTGATCCTGCAGACCCAGCTGATCGACAGCACCCTGCCGGCCAAGCTGTCGATGGGCAAGGCCGACAACCAGATCCTCGGCATCGTGATGGCGCTGCAGGACAAACGCCCGGACCGGCAGGTCATCCTGGTGTCCAAAGACATCAACATGCGCATCAAGGCGCGTGCGCTGGGGCTGGCCGCGGAGGACTACTTCAACGACAAGGTGCTGGAAGACACCGACCTGCTCTACACCGGCACCACCGAAGTGACCGACGACTTCTGGGAACGCAACGGCGGCGATCTGGCCAGCTGGCAGGACGGTGGCAAGACCTTCTACAAGCTCACCGGCCCCGACGTGCCCTCGCTCTATCTCAACGAGATGCTGTGGCAGGGCGGCGACACGCCGCTGGCCGCCCGCGTGATCGATCTGGCGGGCAAGACCGCGAAGCTGGAAACGCTGAAGGACTACAGCCACCAGAAGAACAACGTCTGGGGCATCTGCGCGCGCAACCGCGAGCAGAACTTCGCCCTCAACCTTCTGATGGACCCGGAAATCGACTTCGTCACCCTGCTCGGTCAGGCCGGCACCGGCAAGACCCTGCTGACGCTGGCCGCCGGGCTGACGATGACGCTGGAGCAGAAGCGCTACAGCGAAATCATCATGACCCGCGTCACCGTGCCGGTCGGCGAGGACATCGGCTTTCTGCCCGGCACCGAGGAAGAAAAGATGAACCCGTGGATGGGCGCGCTGGAGGACAACCTCGACGTGCTCAACAAGTCCGATTCCGACGGCGGCGACTGGGGCCGCGCCGCCACCCGCGACCTGATCCGAAGCCGCATCAAGGTCAAGTCGCTCAACTTCATGCGCGGACGCACCTTCCTCAACAAGTACCTCATCATCGACGAGGCGCAGAACCTCACGCCCAAGCAGATGAAGACCCTCATCACCCGCGCCGGCCCCGGCACCAAGGTGGTCTGCCTGGGCAATATCGGCCAGATCGACACGCCCTACCTCACCGAAGGCAGCTCGGGCCTGACCTACGTGGTCGACCGTTTCAAGGGCTGGCCCCATTCGGGCCACATCACCCTCGCCCGCGGCGAACGCTCGCGCCTGGCCGACCACGCAGGGGAAGTCCTGTAGCGTTCACCCCCGCCAAATGAAAAAGCCACCATCAATGGTGGCTTTTTCATTTGGTCATTCGCAGAATCTGGCGATGCCCCCCAGCGATCGGCAAAACGCCGGGCCCGCTCAGGCCGACAAGGGACTACGCGTGATGGCGGATAGCGCTTCGTTGGCGGCGAAGTATCTCGCCCGCACCGCCGTCACCCCGAACGCCTGCAGGCGTTGACTGTGCTTGGCCAGATAGGTCTCGGCCTGCGAACGGGTTTCGAACACATACCAGCCCCCGGCACAGCCGCCAGCCTGATCCTCGGTCCAGATTTTCCAGATCAGTCCCGGTTCGGCCGCGATATCGGCGGCCAGGCCGGCCGACAGTTGCGCCAGTTCATCGCCGTACGGACCGGCATAGTCGAAATCGATCTGCAGCAGGACGGGAGAAGTCATCGCCAAGCCTCCAAATGCAAAAGGCCGATTATAGCGACGAGCCCGCCGGCCTAGGCCGCCGCCGTTGCAAGCAGGGGCAAGAGCGCCGGAGCCAGTCCCACCACATCGCCGATCAGAACGATGGCCGGACTGGCCAGACCTTCATGCCGGGCGACCGCAGGCAGCTCCGCCAGCGTGGCGATCACCCGGCGCTAATCCGGCGTCGAGGCCGACTGCACGATGGCGGCCGGCGTCGCGGACGGCAGGCCGCCGGCGGTCAGCCCGGCCACGATGGCATCCAGCCGCTTCATCCCCATGTAGATCACCAGCGTGGTGCCGGATTGCGCCAGCGCCACCCAGTTCGGCTCGCCGCCGTTCTGCGCGTGCGCGGTGACGAAGCTGACGCCGCGACAGCAATCGCGATGGGTCAAGGGCACGTCGATCGTGGTTGCGGCAATCATGCCCGACGTCAGCCCGTTGACGACCTCGACCTCCACCCCGTGCCCGCGCAGGTAGATCGCCTCCTCGCCGCCGCGGCCGAACAGCATGGCATCGCCGCCCTTCACCCGCGCCACTCGCCGGCCCTGTCGGGCGTAACGCAGCATCAGCCGGTTGATGAAATCCTGCGGGGTCGAGCGGCAGCCACCGCGCTTGCCGACCCGCACGATTTTCGCCTGCGGCGCGGCAAAGGCCAGCACGCCCTCGCCCACCAGATCATCCACCAGCCACATCTCAGCACCTTCCAGTGCCCGGACCGCCTTCAGTGTCAGCAGCTCCGGATCCCCCGGTCCCGCACCGATCAGCCAGACTTTGCCTTGATTCATGCCACACATCCTCTCGTTGGCGCGACTTTTACAAGATTCGGCCGCCGGGGGGAAATGCCTTGTTGTTATGCGCTTATGCCACCAGTGTCTGGCCGGAACGGGCAACGCCAGAAAAAAACCGCCGGACCCGGTCCGGCGGTTGCAGCTCAGTCATGCCGAATCCGGCCCACGGATCAGAAATTGTGACGCAGACCGAGGGCAAAGCCTTGCGGATCGGCGCCGGCTGCCACATTGCCGACGCTGCCGATGCCGTAGTCGTAGTTGGCGTTGCCGTCGTTGAGAATCTGCGAATAGATCGCCTTCAGCAGGGTGCGCTTGGACAGGGAATACTCGTAACCGAGCGAGAACGCCTGCCCCTTGCCCAGAGCTGCCGTCGCGTCAGAGCCACCCTTGAGCTTGTCCGCCCGGGCGTACTGGACGAGCAGCTTGCCGTTCGGCGTCACGCCGAGCGTGCCGTTGATCATCCACACATCCTGGCGCAGCGAGCTGCCGCCGTAGAGATTGGTGCCGGCCGTGGTCAGGTCGCCTTCCATGCGGTCGAACAGCAGGCCGATGCGGGTCTGGTCCGAGAAGCGGTAGAACGTGGCGGCGCGCAGCGTACTCAGCTCGCGGAAACCGCTCTTGCCGATTGCGGTGCCGTCGTCGGCACCGGTGGCCAGGCGGCCGTAGACCACCGCGCCATACACCGTGCCGTTGTCGTACTTCAGCCCGCCTTCGGCCTTGTAGGCCTTCTTCGGTCCCACATCGGTCGTTTCGCCCGGGGCGTACATCGCCGAGGCCGACAGCGAGTTCCACACCGGCGACGTGTATTGCACCGCATTGCGGGTACGGGTTTCGAACGGGCCCAGCTGTATCTGGGCGCCGGCCGAATAGGTCGACTGCGCCTTCAGCGCCGGATCGGCGAACACCAGGTTGCCGAGCTTGCCGGCCACCGCCCCCCCCATGCCGATCCCGGTCGAGCCCTGGTTGACATCCCACATCGCCGGAACCATGCGCGCCGGCGAGGTCAGCAGGCCCAGCTGCACGGTACCGGCCGGGCCGGACAGGCCGACAAAGCTGTCACGGGTGGCGAAGGTGCCGTTGCCGCTGTCGATCGCCAGGCCGTTTTCCACCTGCCAGATGGCCTTCAGACCGTTGCCGAGGTCCTCCATGCCCTTGAAGCCGATCAGCGAGCTGTTGGAACTGACGCGACTGATGGCGCCCACGCTCTTGCCATCCTGATTCGCATGCCTGGCGCTCACGCTTTCCAGCGTGCTGTCCAGCACGCCGTAGATCGTAACGTCGGCGCTGGCCGTCTGGGCGAACAGGCCGGCGCACAGGCCGGCCAGCAGTCTGTATTGCTGCTTCATGAATAATCTCTCTCTCGGTTGTTTTTTATCGACCGCC